>CALVPO010000001.1 GCA_944351345.1 uncultured Bacilli bacterium
TATTATTATCATTATAGCTGTATTTATTAAATAATAAATATACTTAATAATATTTAATTTAGGGTTACATTTTTTTGCATATTTATATACTTTTTTTAATGATACATGGTTATTTTCTATGAAATTTATAAATTCATATTTATATCCTAAATCTTTTAAAATTTGTTCTTGTAATTCAGCATAATAACCATATCTACATCCTCCTCCTGCTTGAAAGATTACATTAGCACCTAAATTTAGGGATTCTATAAAATTTCCTAAATTATATTTAAAAGGAACACATACATAGTCTGGAGAGTATTTTGATCCTAGTTCTATTGTTTTCTTTGTTATTTTTGGAGGTACTATTACTTGTTTTTTAGTTATTTTTTTTATTAGATAACTAATTGGAATATAATAATTACCCATATGAGGAAAAGTTATCTTTTTATCAGACATTATTACACTCTCCTTTAATTATATCAATAAAGCTTTCAATTCTTGTTTCTATACCTGTTTCATTAGTTAATTCATCTATTATAAGATTTAGGGTAGGGATAGTTACTTTTCTTATTAATAACTCATTTACTAAAGAATCAGGTCCACATGGAAAAGAGGTTATAAAAATAATTCCATCTATATATTTTTTGTAATATTCTATGGATCCTATTATTTCTTTCGAATATGTCCAATATAAGGTAGGGGATAAACTTTTGGCATATTTTTTTGATAGTTTTTTATCTATATTATCCGAATATAATATTTCTATATTAAATTTTTTTAGTAAGTTTATAATTGGTGTACCTATATAATTATCATATGTATTATATGGATGGGATACTAATAATATTTTTTTCTTTTTGCTTTTTAACTTTAATTTTTGCTCTTTTATTTTATATTTTTCATATTGTTTTTCTTTTATTTTAGCTTTTATGTAACTTATTACTACTTTTATGGGATTATTTTTTAATTTTATCCCAAGTTTAATTAAAGATATAAATTCTGGTGAATGTTTAGTTGTTTCTAAGTTATATTCTAATATATTTATATCTTTAAATAAATTTTTTACAGTATCATATGTTGCATTAAATCTAACGCAAACTTTTTCTCCTTTTCCATAATCACATACTCTAGGTATAAGAATATAATCACATTTATTTTTTAAGTTATAGACATGACCTAAAAATATTTTTGATGATAAACATGATTCATCTATTGAAAAAATTTTACCATTTTCTATTGTTTCTTTGGTGGTTATATCACTAACTATTATCTTATATCCTAGTGTATTAAAAAAATTCTCCCATAATATTTTATAACGATAGTAGAGAAATGCTCTGGGTATTCCTATTGTTTTATTTTTCATATGCTCTCCTTTTCAAATTAAATATATGAAAAAAAGAAGAACTTTATTCTTCTAATTCATCATCATCAATAATTGTTAAATCAGCTAACTCATCATCACTATCATCGTCTATAAATGAATCTGTATCTTCTATACTATCTAGATCGTCTTCTTCTTCAATATTATCACTTATTAAGTCGTTATCTTTATCATTTTCTATATCATCTATGTTATTTTCATCATCTATATCATCTATTACTACTTTTACCTTATGATTTTCTCTTAAGTCCCAAGTTCCATCTTCTAATAAGATAAATTCTTTTGATGTTGTTAATGATTGAAAAAAGTCAGCGATTAGATTTACATAATCATTTTCATCTAATTCTAATAATGAACATACTTCTTTGAATAAATCAGCCGTATTCATAGTTTTTTTTGTCTCTTCTAAGTACATTTTGGCTATTTCTGTATAAGGTAATAGCTCTAATTCACTTTTTGGTATTTTATTTAATTTCATGATATCCTCCTACATTTCCTCTCTTGGTATTATACCAATTAAATCTAAAGAATTATTAATTACTATCTTAATTGCTAATATTAAGTTTAATCTTTCATTGCTATATATTTCATTTTTTATTGTTATAAATTCCTTCTCATAGAAAGAATTAAATAATTTGCTTAATTCATATGCATAAGTTGTAATTAAATAAGGTTCTTCTTTTTCGCTTGCTGTTATTACAATATCTTCAAATTGATATAATTTCTTTAAAATAGTATATGTTATTTCACTTTTTATGGTAGTAAATTTGTCTATTCTTTTTATATTTTTTTTATATTTTTCTAAGATATTACAAATTTTTGCGTTTGTTGATTCGATATAATATATAGAATTTTTATTAGATTTTTCTAAGTGCTTATTTATATCTATTTCTAATGTTTCAGTAATTTTTTTTGAAGCAAATAGATATCTTGTAGCATTTATTCCTATGATATTCATTATTTCAATATGAGATATATCTTTATTGTCGTTGTTAATTAATTTGGCCATTTCTAAGTTTTTTATGTCTAAAATACTGGATTTTTTTTCTAGAATGGCTAAGGCTGCTTTTAGACTATTATTTGATGATTTTTTTTGTTGTGGTAATACGTCTATTACTTTGATATAGCCTTTATTTATTTTTGTTACATTATATGTAATATCAGATATTAGATCAGTATACTCTCCATTATTTGTTATTAATAATCTATCTTTAGAATCACCAAATATTGAGGTTTTAAGCCATAATGAGTTTTCATCTATATAACAATAATTAGTATACCTTAGCTTTGTTAATACTTCATCTACTAAGCAATTATCATATAAAGATTGTCTAGTAGTAAATATATTAAAATTTATTCTAAAAATATCTAAATCATTTTTTATATTTGAAATATTGTCTGGTATTAGTTTATTTATTTTATAAAGCTCATATATATTATTTTTATCTTGGTAATTATCTTTACTTTTTTCACTATCACAGATATAATATTCTCTTGTTATATCATAACCACAAAAATTCATTATTCTACAAAGATTATCCCCATATATGACTTCTCTTAACTTATTTACATCTAATGTATTATCTTGATCAGTTGTTGTAAAATCAATATTAATTTTTTGATTATGACCTGTATTATTTCTGCCATAATTATTTTTTTTCTCTAATATATTATTAATATTTGATAGTAAATATTCTTTTTTTAGAGAAAAAGTTATAAAACCTTGATCTATTATTTCTATTTTTTCTATTAATTTTTCATTTTTTATATTTTTTATAATTAATTTAGCTGTTTCCAATGGGGATTTTTTTAGTTTTTCTGTTAATACTATTGGTATATTAATATAGTAATCTCCGTATTCATTATTGTTTGTTAATTCTATATTTATTTCTTTTATATCTATTTCACATATATCTTTTAAGCTATTTTTTATAGTTTCTTTTAGAGTATTTTTTATACTCATTATTATTCACTCCTAACTATACAGTACTCATATTTGTTGTTAGAGTCATTTACTAAATAAATTATTCTAATTTCTTTATCAGTTACTTTTATATATAGTGTAGTTATATCTAGCTCTATAGTGTAATTAAACTCTTTTATATTATAAGTTGAAGAAATAGTTTTATTCTTCTCAAAATATATGGTATTAATTATTTCTTTATTTTCTCTTATTAAAACTAATTTAGTTGGAGAAATTATTTTTAGTATATATTTTTCGTTATTTTGTATATAAGTTATTTTATTATTGTTTTTTATAGCTTTTGTAAGGATACTATTAATATTATTTTCAGTAATATTTTTTAGGTAGCCTTTTAATTTTAATTTCGTAAAAATTCCTCCTAACTAATTAATTCAGTAGACATTATATCATAAGTTTTTAAAAAATAAAACTTATATTTATACTTTTTTTACTAATAATATAAATAAGAGTTAAAAATGCTTATTTTTCTTAGGAGGAGAAATTATGAAATGGGTTAAAACTTTTTTAAAAATATTGAGTGGAGTTTTTTTGTTATTTTTAATATTTAATATAGTTTTTTATGCTTATTGTTTTATTACTCCTAAAATTTCTATTAATGAAAATCAGGCTTATTATTTGTATGATAGTGAAAATAAACTTATTTTTGATGAAAATGAGGATTGGATAAAGTTAGAAAATATTAGTCCACATTTAGTTAATGCTACTATTTATACTGAAGATAAGCTTTTTTATAAACATTTAGGATTTGATTATTTTAGAATATTAAAAGCTATTTTAAATAATATAAAAAGTATGTCATTATCTGAGGGAGCTTCTACTATTACGCAGCAGTATGCTAGAAATTTATTTTTAAGTTATGACAAAAATTGGGGAAGAAAGATTGATGAGGCTATACTAGCTGCAGAGTTAGAAACACATTATAGTAAAGATGAAATTTTGGAAGGTTACTTAAACACTATTAATTATGGTGGAGTTTATGGGATAGAAAATGCTAGTTGGTATTATTTTGGTCATGGTGCTGATAGTTTAGACTTAGCTGAGGCTTCTATGCTTGCTGGTATTCCTCAATCTCCTTCTAATTATTCTCCGTTAGTAAATGAAGAACTTGCTAAAAAAAGACAAAAAACTGTTTTAAACTCTATGTATAAGAATGGAATTATTAATCATGAAGAGCTTATGTGGGCATATAATAAAAAGCTAAATTATTTAGGAAAGATGAAGCAAAGTAAATTGGAGAATGTTTTATATTTTAGAGATGCTGTTTTAGAAGAGCTAAATTATATTGATACAATTCCTAAATCATTAATTGAAACTGGTGGTCTTAAAATATATACTACATTAGATTCTAAAGCACAAGAAGATTTAGAGAGTGCCATTAAAAATAATATGAATAAAGATAGTAAAATGCAAGTTGCTGGCATGATGATGAATCCTAAGACTGGAGGAGTTATGGCAATGATTGGTGGTACTGATTATTCAAATAGTCAGTTTAATAGGGCAATGAAATCAAAAAGACAAGTTGGCTCTATTATGAAACCTATACTTTATTATGCAGCTTTAAAAAATGGTTTTACTTCTGCTTCTACTTTTACTAGTGAAAAAACTACTTTTAATTTTTCTAATAATCAGACTTATATGCCCAGTAATTATAATGATGTTTATGCTAATGGGCCTATTACAATGGGAGCGGCTATATCTTATTCTGATAATATATATGCTGTTAAGACTAATCTTTTTATGGGTGAAAATAATTTAGTTAATATGAGTGAGAGGCTTGGAATTAGAAGTAAATTAGATGCTGTTCCTTCTCTTGCACTTGGTACTAGTGAGATTAGTATGATGGAGATGGTTTCTGCGTATGGAATAATTGCAAATGGTGGTAATAGTATTAGAAGTCATTTTATTGAAAAAGTTGAAGATAAGGATGGTAATGTTTTGTATCAATATAGGTATGATAGTGAGAATATTTTAGATTCAAGTTTGACTTATATTATTAGTGAAATGCTAACTTATACTTATGATAAGAGTTTTATTGATTATAATTATCCAACTTTAATTAGTTTACTTCCTAAAATTACAAATAAATATGCTATTAAAAGTGGTACTACTGATACTGATATGTGGATTATTGGATATAATAAAAATGCTGTCCTTTCTCTATGGAATGGATATGATGATAATAAAGCTATTGAAAATGGAGAAGGGGGATATCATAAAGATATTTGGATTGATACTATGGAGTCATACTTAAAAGATAATGATAATAGTTGGTATGATATGCCTGATGACGTTGTTGGAGTAATGGTAAATCCTATTAACGGTAAACTTGCTAAAGAAGGTGATAAATTATCTAAAATATTTTATTTTTTGAAAGGAACTGAACCTACGTTTAATAATAATGATTTAGAGAGTGTTTTTAAGGAAAATAATGAAAAAAAATATACAACTTAAAAGAAGTAGATTATTTTTCTACTTCTATTGTGATTTTATAATTTTCTTGATTGTCATCTTCTGTTATTTCTATGTTATACCCTAGAGCTTCTATATTTATTGCTAAATCTTTGATCATATTTACTATAGGGATAACATTTTTATGTTCTGTTTCTTGAGATAATGTTGAATCATCTGGTATATTTTCTGAATCTAAATCATCAGTTGTTTGATCAGTATCTTGTGAATTTTCGATGTTATTTGTATTTAATTCATTTACTTGAGGCTGGTTATTTATATTTTGAGGTTCTATTGGTGGAATGCTATAATCTGATATTGTGTTGTTGATTTCGTTATAAGTTGGAGTTAGATTATTTGTATTCATTGATTGTACTGATTCTTGTGGTTGTTGATTAATTAGATTTGGTTGAATGTTTTGTGGAGATTGAATGTCTAAACTTTGATTTATAAATTGTCCTTGGGGTGTTTGCTGATTTTGTGATGTGTCTAAATTATTAGGGATAGGAGACATTTGGTTTAACTTATAATTTATATCTTGCCCCTGATTAATAGATTGACTTGGCATTTCATTTATTGGAGACTGATTATTAAATGATGTTTGTACATTGGGCATATTTATTGAAGAGGTTTGTGAATTAATTGGAGTTTGAATATTTTGGGTTAAATTTATTGGCTCTTCGTGTGAAGTATCGGTTAAATCTATAAATGATGCTGGGGTAGGGGCTATATTATTATTAGATGGTTGGCTTGTTATATTGTTTGGAATATTTATATTTCCAATCCCTGTATTTAAATTCATATTTGTTGGTTCATCTTCTAATGATGGGAAAAATCTTCTTCCAAAGGCTGGTTCTGATTGAGACATATTCTGCTCTAGTGTTGATTGTTGTTGATTATTTGTATTTATTTGATTATTGTTTACGAATTGATTATTATTCATATTAAATTCATTCCTTTCTTTTTTATCTAGTTCAGATAAATTAATAATATCATTATTGATAAAATTTGGCATAGAACTAGTTGAAACATCATTTTGGTTATCGAATAGTTTGGGAGGCTCTTTTTTTCGTTCTTCTTTTACTAAATTTAATTTTGCTTCAATTCTATCTAAAGGAATTCCTAGATTTATATTTAATTTTTCTTTAGTTATATTTTGATATTCTATTGCTTTTTCGTATAAATAGCCTTCTTCTTTTCCAGTTAATTCTTTTCTTTGAACATTATCAGATATTATTAGATTTATTGCTTTTGCATCATCTATATCCAGTATTATAACTGGTATTTTTTCTATTCTTAATATTCTAGCAGCATTATATCTTCTATTTCCCAGAATTATTTCATATTGAATTCCTTTAGGTCTTACTATTAATGGTATAATTATACCATTATTTTTAATGGAATTAGTAAGATTTTCTAAACTAGTTTTTGTTTCTTCTATGTGTGGTTGAAACTCTCCTGGGATAAGTTCATTTAAGTTGATATACTTAATAGAATTATCCATAACATCCCTCTATTCTTTTTATTATATATATAGAATACACTAAAATTTTGTTTTTTTCAATATAAAAATAAAAATTTGTAAACAATTACAAATTTTCTTAACTTGCAAAAGTAAATTCCACTCTCTTTTTTATTAACATAGAATTTATTTATACAAATAAAAAAGTGGAATTTAATTCTACAATAGTTTATAATATATAAATTGATGATGCTTATTCTTATTTTGAAAAGGAGTTGAGTATTATGAAGAATAAACATTTATCATTTGGCGGAAGATTAGAAATAGAAAGAGGTTTAAAGGAAAATTTATCCTTTAAACAAATTGCGAAAAATATCGAAAAAGATTGCACTACAGTTTCAAAAGAAATCAGAAACCATATAACTTTTAAAAATTCTGGGGCTATTGGTAGACCTTTCTTAGACTGTATTAACAGACATAATTGTGAATTTAAAACTAAGGGTACTAAATGTAATCCTAAAATATGTGAACATTATCAAAAAGAAATTTGTAAGAATTTATCTAAACCACCATACGTTTGTAATGGTTGTCCAAAAAAAAGCACTTGTACATTAAGTAAACAGATTTATGATTCTACTTATGCATTTAAAGAATATAAAGATAATTTAACAGAAGCTAGAACTGGTATTGCATATTCTGAAAAAGAAATTGAAAATTTAAATAACATTTTAATACCTCTTGTAAAAGAACAAAAACAATCAATACATCACGCAGTTATTAACAAAAAAAATAAAATCATGTGTTCTGAAAAAGAAATTTATAATTTAATTGATTTAGGAGTTCTAAAAGTCAGAAATATTGATTTAACAAGAAAAGTCAGATATAAAATTACTCCTAAAAATAAAAGTAGTTATAAAATTGATAAAGATTGCTTAAATGGTAGAAAATATGAGGACTATATTAATTTTATAAAGGAAAATCCAGATATAAATGTAGTAGAAATGGATACTGTAGAAGGTATCAAAGGTGGTAAAGTTTTACTAACAATTCATTTTGTAAATTGTTCATTTATGTTTGCTTTTTTAAGAGAACATAATGATGCACAATCTGTAATTGATATTTTTAATTCAATTGAAAATAAAGTAAAAATAAATACATTTAAAAGATTGTTTCCAGTAATTTTAACTGATAATGGACCTGAATTTTCTAACCCAAAAGAAATAGAATTTAGAAGGAAAAGTGATAAACAAAGAACGAAAATCTTTTATTGTGAGCCTGGAAGGCCAGATCAAAAAGGTTCTTGTGAAGTTAATCATGAAATGATTAGAAGAATATTACCTAAAGGAACATCTTTTGATAATTTAACTCAAGATGATATTAATAAAATGATGTCACATATAAATTCATACAAAAGAAAAAAACTAAATAATTGTTCACCACTACAATTATTTAGTGTTATGTATGGCCAAAATATAGCCAAACAATTTGGAATTATTGAAATTAATTAAACATTTCCCGGTTTCTTTACTTCTTTCTTTTTCGTAAAAGAAAGAAGGATCGTCCGGCGAGGACATAATAAGCATCATCAATCTATATATGAACTATAAGGGTGAAACTTTCAAATTCAAAAAAAAATTTTCATAGGCTTGATCCCTTTTCAGTATGCAATAAAATAGATAAAAATCAGCTTATGATTAGTATTTTACACCAAAAATTAGAAAAAAGATACTATTTTTGTAGACAAAATTATAAAAACAGTGTTCCTTATGGAATTTACTTATTCAAAGTGGAATTTACTTTTGCAACTGAGCAATTACAAATTTTTTGGATACATTATTAAATAATTTTATTCTTTTTTATTTCTGTATATTTTCTTGGGTATTTAGTGCTAGTTTTGGTCATTTTTTTATATTTTATTAGTGTTCTTAAACTATTTTCTTTAGGTAATTTAAATGATAGTCTTGACTCTTCTTTTATTCCTAGTTTTGTTTCATAGGTATCTATTCCTATTATATCTTTTGAAATATCGCCTTTCATTGCTATATAATAACCGTTTACTTTAACTAATGATATGGAGTATTCTAACAAGTGTTTTAATGGTGCTACAGCACGTGATGTTACTATATCATATTTTTCTCTGGTTGTTTTGCTATATATTTCTGCTCTTTCGTTTATTATATCTATATTATTTAGATTAAGTTCTGATATTACTAGTTTTAAAAATTTACATTTCTTTTCTGTTGAATCTAACAATGTTATTTTTAAATTAGGGAATATTATTTTTAAAACTATACCTGGAAATCCTGCTCCAGTTCCTATATCACATAGGTATTGGTTAGATAAGTTTATTATTTTATTAAGTGTTAGAGAATCATAAAAATGTTTTAGATAGACATCTTCTTTTTTTGTTATAGCGGTAAGATTATATTTTTTATTTTCCTCTATTAATAGATTATAATATGTTTCTAATTTTTCTAGTTGAAGTGGTGTTATTTTTATATTTAATTCCTTTAAGGCATTTATAAATTCATTTTTATTCATTATAGTTTTTCCTTAAATATATCATTAGTATAGAGATATCTGAAGGATTTACACCACTTAT
The DNA here is from genome assembly GCA_944351345.1 of uncultured Bacilli bacterium. Classification (GTDB taxonomy): domain Bacteria; phylum Bacillota_I; class Bacilli_A; order RF39; family UBA660; genus RUG11198. Next base: position 9,860 of record CALVPO010000001.1, read on the forward strand.
TCTCATAGCTTGCCCTATTGAATTTGGACGAATTTCTTCTAATTTTTGTTTAGCTTCGCTTGCTAGGTTAGTTACTTTATTATAATCTATATCCTCTGGCATTTGTTTTGATTCTTGAGATAACATTTTCTGTGCTTCTCTTTCTACTTTTTTAATATAACCTTCATACTTTATTTGAATTTCTACTTGATTTAATACTTCTTTACTATATGGTAGTTCTAGGTTATATTTTTCTTTTATATCCTCTAATTTAATTGTTGGGTCTTTTAAATAGTCATAGACATTAGTTCCGTATGGTCCTTTTACGTTTTTTACAGTAATTTTTGTTTCTTTTAGTTTTTCTTTTAAATCTTTTATAGTTTTTTCTTTTTCTAATAATTTATTATGTCTTTCTTCATCTATTAATCCAACTTTATAGCCATATTCTCTTAATCTTAAATCGGCATTATCATGTCTTAATAATAATCTATATTCAGCACGTGATGTTAGCATTCTATATGGTTCTTTAGTTCCTTTTGTTACCAAATCATCTATTAATACACCTATGTATGCTTCATTTCTTTTTAAAATTAATGGCTCCTTATTTTCTAGTTTTAAAGATGCATTTATACCTGCTATTAAACCTTGGCATGCTGCTTCTTCATAACCACTTGTACCATTTATTTGTCCGGCTGTAAATAAGTTCTTTATTATTTTTGTTTCTAGACTTGCTTTTATTTGAGTTGGATAGATAGCATCATATTCTATAGCATAGGCGTACTTTAATATTTTGGCATTAGATAAACCAGGTAAGGAGTGAACCATTTTTTCTTGAATATTTTCTGGCATACTTGTTGAAAACCCTTGTAAATATATATCATCGTAGTATAAGCTTTCTGGTTCTAAGAATAATTGATGTCTTTCTTTATCTTTAAATCTAGTTACTTTATCTTCTATTGATGGGCAGTAACGTGGACCAACTCCTTTTATGTCATCTAAGCCACCGTACATACTTGATTTAGATAAATTGGCATTTATTATTTTGTGAGTAGTGCTATTTGTATATATTAAGTAACATGGTACTTGATTTTCAACATTATAAATTGGCTCTATGTCATGTGAGAATGTATATGGTGTTTTATCACCTTCTTCTTTTTTTGCTTTTGAGAAGTCTATAGAACTTTTTTCAATGCGTGGGGGAGTTCCTGTTTTTAGTCTAAGTATTTTAAATCCATACTTTTTGAGATTATCACTTAAGTGTTGTGAAGGTTTTTCATTATTAGGACCACTTCTTGTTCTTGTTGAACCTCTTAAAATATCTGACTTTAAGTAAGTACCTGTTGTTAATATTACTATTTTTGAATGAATAATCTTACCATCTTTTAAATATACGCCTTTTACTTCATTTGAATCTACAATTAAATCTTCAACCATTCCTTCTAATAATTCTAATTTTTTTTGTTTTTTTAATGTTTTCAACATTTCTTGTGGATAAGTTATTTTATCGGCTTGTGCTCTTAGAGAATGGACAGATGGTCCTTTTGATGAATTTAGCATTTTCATTTGAATTAATGTTTTATCAGCATTTATGCCCATTTCGCCACCTAGAGCATCTATTTCTCTTACTATTATTCCCTTAGCGGAACCACCTATTGATGGATTACATGGCATAGTAGCAACATTTTTTAAATTTCCAGTTATTAATAGAGTTTGGTGTCCTTTTCTGGCTGAGGCTAGAGCGGCTTCGCAACCAGCATGACCTGCTCCTACTACAATTACTTCATACTCCATTTTATCACCACTTTCTTCAACGTAATATTTTAACATATAACATAAAAAAAAGAAATAGTACTAGTTAACTAGTATAAATTAAATTTATTTTCCTAAACAAAATCTTGAAAATAATTCATCTATTAATTCATCAGTGTAAGTTTCACCAATAATTTCTCCTAATATATTCCAAGATTCTTTTAGACTTAATTCTACCATATCTATTGGCTCGTTGTTGTTAATGGAAGCTATGCTATCATTTATTTTTATTAAGGATTTTTCAAGTAAAGAAATACTTCTTGCGTCACTTAAATAGGTTAGATCATCTGTTTCAAAACTACCTAAATTAAATAATTCTATTATTCTAGATTTTAATTTATCTATTCCTATATCATTATTTACGCTTATTTTTATTATGTTATTAGGTAGAAGAGAGTAATCTATTTTTGTATCAAGATCATTTTTATTAACTAAAATTATATTTGTTTTATTTTTTATCATTTTTAATAATTTTTTGTCTTCTTTAGTTAATGGTTCGTTATTGTTTAGCATTAGGATAATTAAATCTGATTTATTTATAATATCTAAACTTTTTTCTACTCCTATTTTTTCTACTAAGTTATCTGTTTTTCTTATTCCGGCTGTATCAATTATATTTAATATTATACCATTTAGTGTAATTTTTCCTTCAACTATATCCCTAGTAGTTCCTTCTATATCTGTTACAATAGCTTTATCTTCTTCCAATAAAGTATTTAAGAGACTACTTTTTCCTACATTTGGTCTTCCTATTATACATACATTTATTCCTTGATTAATAATTTTACTATCTTTTGATTTGTTTATGATATTTATGAGTTTTTTTCTGAACTTTAATAATTCAGGATATATAGTTTCATTAGTTACTATTTCTATATCTTCATATTCTGGATAATCTATGTTAACTTCTATGTTTGATATTATACTAACTAAATTATCTCTTAGTTCTTTTATTAATTTAGATACTTTGCCACTTAATTGATTTATTGATAATTGTCTGGATTTTTCATTCTTTGCTTCTATTAGATTCATTATGCCGTCTGCTTCTATTAGATCAATTCTACCATTTAAAAATGCTCTTTTAGTAAACTCACCTGGTTCTGCTAATCTTGCACCATTTGTTAATAATAATTGTAATATTTTATTAGTAGTAGCAATTCCTCCATGAGAATTTATTTCTACTATATTTTCTTTTGTAAAAGTTTTTGGTGCTAACATTACAGATACTAAGACTTCATCTATTATTTCTTCATTTGATACAATATGTCCATAATGGATAGTATGTGATGTTACTTTGGTTAAATCTTTTCCTTTAAATATTTTATTTACTATGTTGAGGCTGTCGTTGCCACTTACTCTTATTATTGATATTGCTCCTACTCCTAAAGCAGTAGATATAGCTGCTATTGTATCATTCATATAATCACTTCCCTATATAATATATTTTTTTGTTAGTTATATTTTATCATATTGATAAAAAAAAAGAAATAGAGCATTAATTATAATTAGTCTTTATATAAGTCTATTTCGCTATTTTGATATTCTGTTAAAATATTGCTCCAAATTGTTGAATTTACATATCTAGCTTTTTTAGGATGAACTAAATATCTTACTGTTAATTCTATATGACTATCTACTACTTGGGTATATATAATTGGGTCATATTGGTTATAATAGATGCGATATTCACTAGAAATGTTTTTTATTTGATTCTTCATTTTAGCTGGTATGCTTTTAATTATTTCATTTGAATTTACTATTTTATAGATTATTCCTTTTGTTTTAGCAATATCAGAGTCAAGAGGAATTTTTACAGTTAATTCATTCCAAATATATTTAAAGGCTTTATTATAATTTCTTAATGGATATTTGAAAATTGCTGAATTAGGAATATGAGTTATTACTCCTGTACTTTGTCCTATAAAATTTTCGTTATTAACTTCTAACACTTCAAAATTTAGAGCATTTATATTTATTACGTCTCCTTTATAATCATTAATTTCTATTCTATCCTCTATACAAAATGGTTTTTTTATTTTTATGTAGATTCCTGAAAAAAAATTAAATACAAGATCCCTTAAGGCTATTGTAAATCCTGCAGATATTAAACTGATTACTGTAAGTAAGTTTCCAAGATATCTTCCCCAAAGAAAGAAAAATATAATTAAAAATAAAATATTAAGCATTAGCTTGTATTTTTGGGTATATAAATATTCAGCTTTAGAATCTTTTACATGATTTATTATTTTTATACCAATTTTTTTAATTATATATAGTATGGTGAAAAATATAATGGTTTTTATTATTAACATTATATATTTTTGGTCAATACTTGTAATATTACTTATATAGTTTATGGCTTTCATTTTTCACCTTCTTTCTTTTTATAGAGATATAATTATATCATATAGTATGATTTTATCAATAAAAGAAGAAGGTATTTTTATTAGATTTACATAAAAAAAGAAGAAAATGTCTAATCTTCTTTTGGTTTTATTATTACGTATCTATTTGGCTCAACTCCAAAACTTTCTGTATAAACATACTTATTATTAGCTAAAACGTTATGAACTGCTCTTCTTTCATAGGAATTCATGCTTTCTAATTTTGCTTCTATTTTAGAATCAGCAACTTCTTTAGCAACTTTTTTTGCTATTTTTTCTATTGTATGTAACTTTTTTTCTTTATAATTTTCTACGTCAAGTATTATTTTATATTTTTCATTTATTTCATTTGGAATAATTTGTCTTATAATATTTTGAAGTGCTTGAATTGTTTTTCCACTTTTTCCTATTAATACTGGATTTTGATTGGAAAATATAGTTATATTTATGTTATCTTCTCTTCTTCTTACTTCTAAATTTACCTTTGTAATATTCATTAATTTTGTAATTTCTTTTATTGTTTCTTTTAAATAATTAATTATATCGTTTATTTCTATAACTTCTATTTTCACTATTTTTTTTAATATTCCTTGTTTTTCTTCTATAACTTTGACAATAATATTATTTTTTGTGGTATTTAATTCTTCAAGAGCCTTATTAGTAGCATCTTCTAAATTTTTTCCTTCAAAAATATATTTATTCATTATTTTGCCTTCTTTCTTTCAACGTAGATATTTTGAAAAATAGTAAATAGACTTGAAGTTATCCAATAAATTCCTAATGCTGCTGGTAATGATAGAGATGCTATTGCTATCATTGCCATCATAAAGTATATTGTATATTGCATTTGTTTAGCATTTGGTCCTGATTGATCTTTTAGTGTTTTTCTGAATGAGAAGAATGATGTTGTTATAATTATAATTAATAATAATATGTACCAATAGTTATGTTCGGTAAATATTCCAACCCATGGAGTTGTGCCCATTTGGAAAACTAAGAAATCATTTTCAAATAAGGCTGGTGTTCTATTTATAGCTTCTAAGAAAGCAAATAATAGTGGTAATTGGATAAAAGCAAGAAGACATCCTGACATTGGATTTATTTTATATTTTTGGTATATCATCATCATTTCTTGAGCTTTTCTTGTTTGATCTTCTTGACTATCTTTACCTTTATATTTTTTCTCTAACTTCTCTAACTCAGGACTTGCTTTTTTTATTAATTCTGATTGCATTGCAGTTTTTTTAGTTACTGGCATTAGTATTAATCTGATTAACAGACATGTAATTATAATAGAGGAACCATAACTGTTTAATAAATTTCCTATTTTTAATATTACCCAAGCAAGGGGTTTTACAAAAATACTAGTCCATAGTCCTTCATAGTTTTTAAGAGGATTAAAATTTTCACAATCTGGTAATTTAGATAATTTTACTCCGTTTTTTTCATAAATTTTTATAACATCTTTATTAGTAGGCTTACAAATTATATTTTCTGTTATGGATTGTCCAGTTTCAGTATTTGTAACAACATTATTATCTTTATCTTTCAATGTTTTTGTACATCCTGATAATAGGAATAAACACATTAGTATTAAAATTATTTTTTTGGTTTTCATAATAGTAACATTCCTTTCGATAAACTAAATTTATTTTTTATTAGTTCTTTATCTTTTGTTAATTATGGATATAAAACTTTTTTCCATTTCTTGGTAATTTAATTCTATTAATCTCTTTCTAATTATTATAACATAATCATACGGCTTTTGTATATTAAATTCATTATGGTCTATAATATTTTTTAATCTTCTTTTAATTTTATTTCTTAAATATGCTTTACCTATTTTTTTAGGAACTGAAATACCATATCTATTATTTTTATCAGTTTTACTATAATAAATTATAAAGTAATTGTTTTTTTTATATTTACAATTTTTTATTATTTTAGTATATTCAAATTGACTTCTTATAATATTTTTTTTCTTCATTATATTCCTCCAAATCTCTATATATAATATATGAAAGAAAAATATTTTTTTAGTAAAAAAAAAGCTACAATGGTAGCATTAGTATTTTATTATGCACATAATTTTTTTCTTTTTTTAGCTCTTCTTAACTTTAAAATATTTGTTAATCTTCTTTTTCTAAAGCCATGCTTTTTGGCTCTTTTAGCTTTATTTGGTTGATAAGTTCTTTTCATAAATTACACCTCCAAGTTAAATGCTACTTTATTATATATGGTAATTTAATTAATGTCAACTATTATGTTTACAAAATTAAAGGTTTTTTTTGTTTTTTTTGATATTTTTATTTTATTATTAACCTTTTTATGATAAAATTAGTTTGAGAATAAGGAGGTCTTTATATGTTTAAAGAGATAACTGCTATTAGTAAAAATTTTGCTATGGTTAGATTAGAAGGGAGTGCTAATGATGATTTATTGAACATGAATGTTATTTTTGAAGATGGTAGTAAAAAAATTTTAGGTGAAGTTGATGAAATAGATAATAATCAACTTAAAATTAGTTTTTTAGGAGAATTTGTTAATGATAAGTTTTTGGGAGGTATAATTAGAAAACCTAGTTTAACATCTAAGATAAGAATGATTAACCAACAAGAATTAGGAGAACTAGTTGGTGAAAATAATGATAAAAGTATGGTTTTAGGCCTTTCTCCTTTGTATAATGATTATCCTATTAAAATTGATATCGATGATATGTGGAGTAATCACAGTGCTATTTTTGGAAATACTGGTAGTGGTAAAACATATGGAGTAGCTAGATATGTTCAAAATTTATTTAATATGCCAGATAAAATTCCTTTTAATAGTAATATTTTTATATTTAACAATACTGATGAATATGATAATGCATTTAAAACCATTAATACCTATAATGTTAATTTTAATTATAAAATGTTTTCTATTAATGGTAACGAAAACAATTGTATAAAGTTACCTTTATGGCTGTTATCTGTTGATGATTATGCTAATATTTTAGATGTTACTGAATATTCACAGTTATCGGTTATTGAAAAAATGCTTAGTTTAGTTTCTGCTTTTGCTAGGAATGATGCTGAATCTAAAAGATATAAAAATCATTTGATAGCAAGTGCCATTACTTCTGTTTTATACACTAATCAAACACCTGGTAGAATTAGAGATCAGATATTTTCTATATTAGAAAACTGTTATACTGATGAATTGAATTTAGATGTTGAAGTACCTGGAATTGGTTATACTAGACAGTTTAGAAAATGTTTTGAGATAGATAGTAAAGGTGAATTTGCAGAAAGGGTATTAATTGCTGAATATATTCAAAAATTCGTTGATAATAGTACCAAATGGAATGAAGATTTTGTTCCTATATATTTTACTCTAGATGATTTAGAAGTAGCTCTTAATTTTGCTCTAATTTCTGAAGGATTACTTTTAAATGAAAAATCATATAGCGAGGCTATGGCATTAAAAGTAAAACTTCACACTATCAATAATAGCAGTTATAAAAAGTTATTTAATTATGGTAAATTTGTTAATATTTCAGAGTTTATAACTGATTTGATTATGATTGGTCAAACAAAAAGAGCACAAATTATAAATTTTGTTTTAGAGGACATAGATGATAGATTTGCTAAGGCATTAGTTAAAGTTTATTGTAGAATTATTTTTAAATTTAGTAAAGGACTTAAAGATAGAGGAGCTATGCCTATTCATTTAATGTTAGAAGAAGCTCATAGATATGTACAAAGAGATAATGATATTAATATATTAGGATATAATATGTTTGAAAGAATTGCTAAAGAAGGCAGAAAATTTGGCGTTGTTTTAGATTTGATTACTCAAAGACCAACTGAATTATCAGAAGCTGTTATCTCACAATGTAGTAATTTCTTAATTTTTAAAATTACACATCCTACTGATTTAGAATATATTAGAAAAATGGTTCCTAATATTAGTGCAGATGTAATTGAAAAACAAAAATCTTTGCAAGCTGGAACATGCGTTGCTTTTGGAAAAATGATGAAAATTCCTATGATTGTAAAAATGCAACTACCTAATCCTGAACCAAGGAGTTCAAATGCATCAATTTACAACAAGTGGATGATTGAGTGGAAAAGTTAGATTATCATACTATGCAATATAAAGCATAGTTTTTTTTTGCACTAATTTCCACATAATACTACACGTTGAAAAAAAGTTTTCCACAGTATGTATTTTTTTACTGTTGTGGAAAATTGTGGAAAAGTTCGTTAAATGCTTAAAAATAAAGATATATTGCTGTTGATAGTGTTGTGGAAAAGTATGTGTTTTATTAATTTTATTTTTTGTACTTTTCCACAGACTATTTTTTTGTTACTTTATAATGAAATTTTTACACTTTTATTTTTTTTATGATAAAATTATTTTATGTGTTGGGAGGTAATGACATGAATGTTGATATTTTATGGGAAAATTTTCTGGATAAAATAAAAGAAAATATTTCATCTTTATCTTATGAAACTTGGTTTAAAGATACTAAATTGGTTTCTTTAAGAGATAATGTTGCTATTATTATTGTCCCGATGCCTTTTCATAAAAAGCATTTAGTTGAAAATTATAGTAGTATTATTGAAAATACATTTACATCTTTAACTGATACTAAATTTTCATTTAGATTTCTCTTAGAAGAAGAGTGGTTAGAAGAGAAGGATAATTTTAATGATAAAAAAATAACTCTACCACAAAATATTCCTAATAATAACATTGAGCAAAGGGTTTCTACTCAATCTGCTATTGATGCTAATCTAAATAAAGATTATGTATTTAGTACTTTTATTGTAGGAAATTCTAATAGATTTGCTTATACTGCATCAATGGCAGTAGCTGAAAAGCCTGGAAAAGCATATAATCCACTTTTTCTTTATGGTAAAAGTGGATTAGGTAAAACTCATCTAATGCATTCTATTGGTAATTATATTATTAAGAATTCCAACTTAAAAGTTTTGTATATTTCTAGCGATAAATTTGTTAATGATTTTATTAATGCAGTTAGAAGTAATGATAAAAATAATTTTGACAAAATTGATGTATTTAAAAATAAGTATAGAAATATAGATGTTTTAATGATTGATGATATACAATTTCTAGGAAATGCTACTAAGGGACAAGAAGAGTTTTTTCATACATTTAATGAACTTTACAATGAAAATAAACAAATTGTTATAGCCTCTGATAGATCTGTTGATGATTTAAAAATGTTAGAAAACAGATTATTAACTAGATTTAATTGGGGACTTACAGCAAATATTACTCCACCTGATTTTGATTTAAGGATGGATATTATAAAGAAAAAAATTTCTCATCAAGAATCTGCTAAAGATATCCCTATTGAGGTTATTGAGTATATAGCAAATAATTTTGCATCTGATGTTAGGCAATTAGAAGGAGCAATTACTCGAGTATTTGCTTATGCTTTAATGATGAATAAGGGTGTTGTTGATTTGGATACTGCTGTTGATGCTTTAAAAGATCAATTGACAGATAGAAGTGTTTATAAAAACGACATTCATAGAATTCAAACTGTTGTATGTGATTATTTTAAAATTACAATTGATGATATAAAAGGTAAAAAAAGAAGTCAAAATATAAATTATCCTAGGCAGGTGGCTATATATTTATGTAGAACTATGGCTAATGAATCATTTCCTAAAATAGGAACTCATTTTGGAGGTAGAGATCATTCTACTATAATGAGTTCTTATAGAAAAATTGAGAAAGATTTAAAAACAAATGAACAATTAAAAATTGTTATAAAAGAATTAAAACAAATGTTATCCACATAGAGTTGTGGAAAAATTAATTTTTTTCCACAGTAGTTGTGGAAAAAATATCGTTGAAAAACAAAAAGAAAATAAAGTTTTCCACAATATCCACAGCATAATAATAAATAAAATAAATAATAAGAAAGAGGGAATAGAAAATGAAATTTGTAATTAAACAAGATATATTATTAGAAAATTTAAATCATACAGCAAGAGCTATTTCACCTAGAAATTTAATTCCTATATTAACAGGTATTAAATTTGATTTAAGGGAAGAGGGATTATATTTGTCTGCTAGTGATACAGATATTTCTATAAGATGTTTAATACCTAAGGATAAAATTATTGAGGTTAAACAATTAGGAAGTATAGTTATTGGCGGAAAATATATAGTAGAAATAATAAAAAAATTACCTAATATGGATATTACGATTGAGGTTATGGATGGTTATAAAATGATTGTTAGTACTATTAATACTGAATTTAATTTAAATGGTATTAATCCTAATGAATTTCCTAATTTAGATTTAGAAGAAACTAAGGAGCCTATTATATTAAATACTAGTGTTTTTAAAAAGATTATATCTCAAACTTTTTTTGCAACTTCTCAGAATGAGTCACGTCCATTATTGACAGGTATTAATTTTAGAATAGAAAATAATTTAATGGAAGTTATTGCTACTGATTCTTATAGATTAGCAAAGAAAAGTATATTTATAGATAAAAATTTAGATAATAATATTAATATAGTTATTCCAGGAAAAAATTTATTAGAATTATCGAAAATTTTAGATGATGATGATGAAAGTTTGGAATTACATATATTTGAAAATAAAATTTTATTTAAATATAAAGAAATTGTATTTTTATCTAGATTACTTAGTGGTACTTATCCTGCTACTTCATCTATTATTCCTACTGATTTTAGTGTTAGCGTAGAATGTAGTTGCAATGGACTTTATGAAATGATAGATAGAGCTTCATTATTAACTTCTGATAGAGATAAAAATACTATAAAATTAGTTTTAAAATCTAAGGAGCTTATAATTTCTTCTAATTCACCAGAAATAGGTAAAGTTGAGGAAAAAATGGCTGTAAATAGTGAAGATGAAATTTCAATTTCATTTAGTTCTAAATATATGTTAGATTGTGTTAAAAGTTTTGAAACTAATACTATTACTTTGTATATGATAGATTATAATAAGCCAATAATTATTAAATCAAATGAAGATGATTCTTTAATTCAATTAGTTTTACCTATTAAAACTTATTAATAATTTTGTTGTTTACGACAAAATTCGACATAAAACGACAAACTTTTATGTTTTAATATTCCCTCGATGCAGAGAAAATCTGCTAGAAAGGGGGAAATATGAAAGAATTATCTAATTATGTTATTAATTATGAGACATTGTTAATTATTCCTTATATTGAAGATGAGAATAAGAAGATAATCAAATCAAAAGTTTTTGAACTTGATGAGGAATTTATTGTTAATAAAAGTCCTTTTGAGATAGTTAGTGATAGTTGTTTATTTTTTGGAAGTTCATTTGAAGGAAGAAGGCAAGGTACAATAAATTTAATTAGTTGTGGAATAAAAGTTCCAATAATTATAGAAGATAGTAAAAATTTTATTTTTTTTCCTACTCATTCATATAAAAATAATAAAAATATTTGGGTTTCTTATAAAAATTTAATTAATTATAAGAAATATGATGTTGATTCTACTTTATTTAAATTTATTGGGAATAATGATATAAAAGTTAATGTTAGGTATAACATTGTTGATAATCAAATTATTAGATGTATTAAATTAAATGATGTTATAAATAAAAGAAAAATGATTAGAAATAGATAATTATTTTTCTTTTTTTGGTTATAATTATTTAAAAATATAGGAAGTTATGCTATAATGTATATATGTTTAAAACATTATTATAGGTTTGGTGATTTAATTTGAGTATTATAGATAGTTTTATATGAAGATAAAGAATTTAAAACTTAAAAATTTTCGTAATTATGAAAATTTAGATATTAAGTTTGATAAAAGTCTTAATATTTTTATAGGGGATAATGCTCAAGGAAAATCTAATATATTAGAATCTATTGTTGTATTAGCTCTTACTAAATCTTATTTGAATGTAAAAGATAAAAATTTGATAAGGAATGGGGCTTTGTTTTCTAATATATCTGCTAAAGTTGTTTTTGATAATAGTGTTGATGATTTATTTATTAGTTTTAATGAAAAAGAAAAAAAAGTTAAGATTAATAATAATTTAATAAAAAAATATAGTGACTATATATCTAAAGTGCGTTTTATTTTATTTAGTCCGTTAGATATTAATTTGATTAGAGAATCACCTTCAAGTAGAAGGAAGGTTTTTAATGTTGAGATTAGTCAACTTTCTAATAGATATGTTAAATTAATGCAAAATTATAACGCTGTTTTAAAAAAGAGAAATCAATTTTTAAAAAAAGTTATTTCTGTTGGAAAGTGTGATAGTTTTTATTTAGGTATTATTAATGAAAAGTTTTCTATATTAGCTGTTGATATCACTATGGAAAGATATAATTTTGTTAATAGTATTAATAATAGATTGAGTGATATCTATAGAGAGATAACTGGAGATTGTGGTTTAACTTTTAAATATAATAGTAGTATTGATATATGCGATAATCAAGTTTCTATGAGAAATTTGTTTTTAAATAGATTGAAAGATAATTTTGAAAAAGATAAACTTTATGGAATGACTTTAATCGGTCCACATAGGGATGATTATTCTTTATTTTTAGGTGATAGTGATTTATCTATTTATGGTTCTCAAGGTCAAAATAGAGTAGCTATTTTATCTTTGAAATTATCAGAAATTTTTATGTTTAAGGAAAAAACTGGAGATTATCCTATATTACTTTTAGATGATATATTTAGTGAATTAGATATAACTAAAAGAAATAGGTTAGTTAAATATATTTTAAGTGATGTTCAAACTATTATTACTACTACTGATTTGAATATGCTTGATAAATCATTAATAGAGAGAGCTAAAATTTTTAAAATTAGTAATGGTAATGTAGTTATAGATGATGGGAAAGAAGGTTAGAAGATGAACAATGAACATTATGATGCTTCAGATATTCAAGTTTTAGAAGGATTAGAAGCAGTTAGAAAAAGGCCTGGTATGTATATAGGTTCTACTAGTGTTAGAGGTTTACATCATTTGGTATGGGAAATTGTTGATAATGCTATAGATGAAGCTTTAGCTGGTTATTGTGATGATATTGAAATTATAGTTAATAAGGATGGTTCTGTGACTGTTAAAGATGATGGTAGAGGAATTCCTGTAGAGATACATCCAAAAACAGGTTTATCAACTGTTGAGACTGTTTATACTGTTTTGCATGCAGGTGGTAAATTTGGTGGTGGTGGTTATAAAGTAAGTGGTGGTCTACATGGTGTAGGTGCATCTGTTGTTAATGCTTTAAGTAAATGGGTTGAAGTTACTGTTTATAAGAATGCTAAAGTTTATAATATAAAATTTGCAGATGGTGGTAAGACTACACAACCTTTGACTGTTATTGGTGAGTGTAGTGAAGATAGAACTGGAACTACTGTTACTTTTATGCCTGATGATACAATATTTACTGATACTATTGTTTTTGATTATGATACTTTAAAGACAAGAGCGAGAGAGTTAGATTTTATAAATAAAGGTTTAAGAATAATTTTAATGGATGATACAGATCGTAATAGAGATACTTTCGATTATGAAGGTGGAATAAAAGAATTTGTAAAATATGTTAATAATAATAAAAATCCTATTCATGATGATATAGTTTATGTAGAAGGTGTGGAAAATGATATTTCTATGGAAGTAGCTTTGCAATATAACGATGGTTATAATTCTGTTATTTATTCTTTTGTTAATAATATAATTACACCTGAAGGTGGAACACATGAAGATGGTGTTAAACAAGCTTTAACTAGAATTATTAATAGTTATGCCAGGAATAATAAGCTATTAAAGGACAATGATGATCCTTTGTCTGGTGAAGATGTTAGAGAAGGTATTACTATGATTGTTTCAGCAAAAGTTCCTGAACCACAATTTGAGGGTCAAACAAAGACTAAACTTGGTAATAGTGAAGTAAGGAAAGTCGCTGCTAGTATTTTTAGTAAAGAATTTGAGAGATTTTTATTAGAACATCCTAATGATGCTAAAATTATTATTGAGAAGGCTATGACGGCTGCTAGAGCTAGAGTTGCTGCAAAAAGAGCTAGGGAGCTTACTAGAAGAAAAGGTGGATTAGAAGTTAGTAATTTTTGGGGAAAACTTACTGATTGTTCTTCTAAGGATGCTACTGTGTCTGAGATGTTTATTGTGGAAGGTGATTCGGCAGCTGGTTCTGCTAAGATGGGAAGGGATCCTATAACTCAGGCTATTTTGCCTATTAGAGGAAAGATTCTTAATGTTGAGAAAGCTAGATTGGATAGAGTTTTGGCTAATGAAGAGATAAGGACTATGATTACTGCTTTAGGAACCGGTATTGGAGAGGAATTTGATATATCTAAATTAAGATATCATAAGATTATTATTATGACAGATGCTGATGTAGATGGGGAACATATTAGAACATTGCTTCTGACGCTTTTTTATAGGTATTTTAGACCACTTATTGATGGTGGATATATATATGCTGCTCAACCTCCTCTTTATTCTGTTAAGAGAGGAAAATCCATTAAATATGTATTAGATGATAATGAATTAGATTCGTATGTTAATTCTTTGCCAGAAAATACAAAATATGAAGTAGGTAGAATGAAGGGGTTAGGAGAAATGGATCCTGAAGAGTTAAGGGAGACTACTATGGGGATTTCTAATAGAGTATTAAAGCAAATTACAATGGATGATGTATTAGCAGCTGATGAGGTATTTCAATTGTTGATGGGTGAAAATGTTGAACCTAGAAGAAAATTTATAGAAAATAATGCATTATCTGTTGAAAATTTGGATATATAGGAGGTAAGGTTTATGCAAGATGAGTTAAAAGATAGAAAAGTCTCTGTTGATATAGTTAGTGAAATGAAAAAATCTTTTCTTGATTATTCAATGAGTGTTATAGTTGCTAGGGCTATTCCCGATGTAAAAGATGGTTTGAAGCCTGTTCATAGAAGAATACTTTATACTTTGTATGAGGAAGGGATGACACCAGATAAGAAATATCAGAAGAGTGCAAATGCAGTTGGTGCTGTTATGGGTCATTATCATCCACATGGTGATTCTGCTATTTATGATACGATGGTTCGTATGGCGCAAGATTTTACTTATAGACATTGTTTAGTTGATGGACATGGAAATTTTGGTTCTATTGATGGAGATGGAGCTGCTGCTAGTAGATATACTGAGGCACGACTTGCTAAAATTTCTATGGAAATGCTTAGAGATTTGAACAAGGATACGGTAGATTTTACTAAAAATTATGATGAGCAAAGAGAAGAACCTGTTGTTTTACCTAGTAGATTTCCGAATATTTTGGTAAATGGTAATATGGGAATTGCTGTTGGTATGGCTACTAATATACCTCCTCATAATTTAGGTGAAGTTATTGATGCTTGTATTGCTTATATTGATAATAGGGATATAACTGTTATGGAACTTATGGAATATATAAAAGGTCCTGACTTTCCTACTGCAGGTGTTATTTTAGGAAACAGTGGTATAAAAAGGGCTTTTGAGACTGGTAGAGGCACTATTACTATTAGAGGGATGGCTCAGATTGAGGAGCATCATGGTAAGGAGAGAATAATTATTACTGAATTACCATATCAAGTTAATAAGAAATCATTGATTACTAGAATAGGAGAATTAGTTAGAGATAAGGTAATAGATGGAATTTCTAATCTTAGTGATGAATCCGCTTTAGAAGGAATTAAGATTGTTATTGATGTAAAAAAGGAAGCTAATGCTAATATTGTTTTGAATAATTTATATAAACATACTCAGTTGCAGACTTCATATGGTATTAATTTTTTAATGCTTGTAGATGGTAGTCCGAGAACTATTGGTTTAAGGGAAATATTAGAGAAATATATTGATCATCAGAGAAATGTTATTTATAGAAGATGTCAATTTGAATTGAAAAAATATAGGGCTAGGTTACATATATTAGAAGGTTTGAAGATTGCTCTTGATAATATTGATAGAGTTATTAAAATTATTAGAGAATCAGAAACTGATGAAATTGCTCAATCTGGTTTAATGTCTGAATTTGGATTGACTGAAGCTCAGTCACAAGCTATTTTAGAGATGAGGCTTAAGAGACTTACAGGTTTAGAAAAAGCTAAAATTGAGGATGAAATAGATGAATTATTGAAGCTTATTAAGGAGTTAGAAGAAATTGTTGCTAGTGAGGCTAAAATATTGGAAGTTATTAAAAAGGAAATGCTTGAAATAAAGGAAAAATATGCTGATGAGCGTAGAACACATATTGATATGACAGCTATTGATTATATTGAGGATGAATCTTTAATACCTGTTGAAAACATTGTTTTGACATTAACTCATAAGGGTTATATAAAGAGGCTACCTGTGGATACTTATAAAATTCAAAATCGTGGTGGAGTTGGTGTTAAAGGTATGGCAACTAATGAAGAGGATTTTGTTGAACATGTTATTAATGCTACTTCACATGATTATATTTTGTTTTTCACTAGTAAAGGTCGTGTATTTAGAGTAAAAGGTTATGAAGTACCAGAATTTTCTAGACAATCGAAAGGTTTACCTTTAGTTAATTTATTGAATTTTGATAAGAATGAATTTGTCACTTCATTGTTGAAAACTTCAAATTCAGATGATTCTAAGTACTTAGTATTTGCTACTAAAATGGGATTGATAAAGAGGACTGATATTAGAGAATTTGATAGTATTAGGAATAATGGGAAAAAGGCTATTACTTTAAAAGATGATGATGAATTGATTTCTGTTAAGAAAACTACTGGTGATAATGAAATTTTAATGGCTTCTTCTAATGGTAGAATGGTTAGATTTTCTGAGAATGTTGTTAGAATAATGGGGCGTAATGCTTCAGGTGTTAAAGGAATTGATTTAAATGGTAGTACTTTAGTTGGTATGGAAGTTGTTGAAAATGGACAAGATGTATTTGTTATTACTAAGAATGGTTATGGAAAGAAAACTCCTGTTGGTGAGTATAGGGTAACTAATAGAGGTGGAAAAGGTGTTAAAACTTTAAATATTACTGAAAAAAATGGTGATATTGTGGCTTTTAAAACTATGTCTGGTGATAATAAAGATTTAATGATTGTTACTAATGAGGGTATTATTATTAGAATTAATATTAATCAAATTTCTACTATGAGTAGAGTTACTCAAGGAGTAAGATTAATTCATTTGAGAGAAGGTCAATTTGTTAGTACTGTTGCTATTATTGATGAAGTAATTGAGGATGTTAAGTCTAGTGATAATTAAAGTCTTAATTTGTAAAGTTGTTTTATGTACACATATATAAATATGTGTACTTTTATTTTTTCTATTTTTCTGTGGAAAACTATTTTTACATTCAGATATTTATAAAATATTTTTATGTTCCACGTGAAACATAGATTTCCACAATTTCTTTTTTTATTTAACAAAAGGGTGGTTAGTATTTGTTTATAAAATATTATGCAATTGATGCTTGTTAATGTAATTTTGTTAAATTATTTTTATGTATTCTTTATATGTTTCACGTGGAACATGTTTTCCACATCTATTAATTTATAACTATATTATTTATAAAGGTTATTTTGAAATTTTTATTATTTCGTTAATTAAGAATGAAAGATATTTATAATCTGTTGAAATTAAAATTTGTAGTTTAATAAAGAAAAATTTAACTATTCTTATAATTCTATTAAATTTATATTGTTTTATTAATAATCAGTTTAATAGAATTTCTAATACTATAATTTTATTTTTTATTGTTAATAAAAGTTATTTATTAATATATTTGTTTGATAATGTTTGATGTGAAAATTATAATATATTTATTTTATAAGATTATTTTTATGTTTCACGTGAAACATAGATTTCCACAGGTTGTTTAAATTACAAAATAATGCTAATAAAATATTTAATGGAAAAATTGCATATAGATTTAGATAATTAATTGGACATGGTTGTTAAGCAAGAAATATTCAAATAATAAAAGAAAGCATTTCAAGAGAGTATGTTCATATGTGGTCTTATGCCCTCTAAATATTTCTGTAGCACAAATGAATGATGCAATATTTGAAAGGAAGAAGTTCTAAAAAATTAGAAGGAGAGTTTCTACTATTAAAGAAAAAAGTTTGTGGACAATATATATGGGCTGTTGAATTTTTTTGTAGAACTGTTGGACAATTACTGATGAAATTATAAAATTATATATAGAAAAACAAACTGATAATAAAAAAGAAGTTTTAGATATGGATTTTTGGATTTTAAACAACTCTTGTGTTTTTAGTGCATGGTGATTGATAATAATTAATTATTTATCTATAGTTGAAATAATTTATAGTTATATATGATATGTAGCTATCACGGTTAATTTATAAAAAAAATTTTATGTTCCACGTGAAACATAAGTTTTCCACAGTTAAATATTTTTGCTTTTTTTGGAAAAAATATGTATGTATATTTATTTATATATTTATAATATTAATAATGTTTTAAAATAGGTGATATGTATAAAAAATATAAACTAGTAGAATATAGTTAGAATACTATACTTTTTTACAAGTTTTATTATTTAAAATGTTCTTAAAATTTGTTAATATTTTTATATTTTACTTTGATAATAATGTTGAAGAAAAAATTTAATTATTATTTCATTAAAAGATTAATAGAAGAATAGAAGATGTTTATAAATTTTTTTGATAATGGGTTTGTAGAGTGTAGTGTTAGTATGAATTTTTTTTATTGAATAGTTAAAAGTTATGTTATTAATTAATATTTTGAGAACTATTTTATTGTAGATAATTTATTTTTGTATAACTATTTATTTATAATAAAATTTATGTTTCACGTGAAACATTGTTTTCCACATATAGTAAAATAGTTATTTTTTTTATTACTATGTGTAATTTATTTTTATAAATTTAATAATAATTTGGTTTTGGTTTTTAATATTTATATGTTTCACGTGGAACAAGGATTTAGTATCTATTATTTTTCTTGTGGAAAACTATTTTTCCTTGATTTTTTTTTTAGTTTATTGTATAATCTTATTGATGCAACAGTATTATTTTGGAACCAAGTCAGAATCGGAAGATAGCAGCTTTAACAATTTATACTGTGTGCATCTTTTTTTATTTTTGTTTATTATTTTTTTACAAACAAACGTTCTTTCTTGATTTTTTTTGATTTATGTTGTTAATTTTTTTGATTTATGATATAATATTATTGATACTTGTTTAAGTAGGTGATTTTGTGGGAGGATATTTAGCTTTATATAGAAAATATAGGCCTAATAATTTTAATGATTTAGTTGGGCAGAGTGGTGTTTCTACTATAATTAAAAATGAAATTTTAAATAATAAAATTGCACATGAATCTTTCTCTTCTCTAGCCTGACGTACTGCTAATAC
>CALVPO010000002.1 GCA_944351345.1 uncultured Bacilli bacterium
ACCACTTTTATATTCTTGAATCAATGATATCATATTTTGGCTATTTTGTTCAATAACCTTGCCGAACAGGTCTATTAAAAGCTAAAATAGTCTCAATTTCACAATTAGGATTTTTAAATATATTCTTAGCCAATTCATCTATTGCAGCCGCTTCAGTCCTCTCTGAAATACCAACTGCCAATATTTTATTATTCAAATTAAGAACATCACCACCCTCTATGTGAAAAGATGAATTTCTATCATAGTATTTCTCAACCTTATCTTTAAAATCAGGGTGATAATTAAATATATATTCTCCATAAATAGTCTCTCTACTTCTAGTTACAGAATACATTTTATTTAAAATAACACCAGAACCAGCACATGCAAACGGATCTCTTGTAAAATATAAATTAGGCATAGGATCTGCCAAAAAATCAGACTCTTCACTAACTAAATCAACTAAAGATTTCTCAACCTCTCTCTTAGCCCTATTAATCTCCTCTATCTTTATACCTTCCATAGTCTTTAAAACTAATTCTTTCTTATCAGTAAAACTCTTCAAATACTCATACACTAAAGTTTTATACTTAGGAGTCCTAATACCAGCTTCATATATAAACTGTCTAATAAACTTATCTTCTATCTCACTTCCTAACTCTAAAACCTCTGCCATCAAATCTTCTAAATATACTACTTCTATCCCATTTTCTCTTAAAATATGTGAAAACTCATCATGTTCCCTTTGAGCATCAGGCAAAAATGGAATATCATCAAATAATAACCTAGTTAAATTGTTAGGTGTTAAATTCAACAACTCATTCCCAGGTCTATGTAATAAAACCTTCTTAAGTGGAGCTATCTCACTCGTTACATTAATAGCATTCATATATATTATTTTTTCTCCTTTCAAAAAGTAGTTTCCTACTCTAATTAAAGTATAACAGATTAAACTACTTTTATCAAACAAATAAATACTTTTTTTAACAAATATTTTAATAGTATCTATTCACTTAATTATTATAACTTTTTTATCTAATATTATAACTTTATAAAAAAAAGAATGATATATAAATCACTCTAAATATATATTTATTATATAAACGGTGTAATAATCCCTAATATTACTCTCTTATCCATCTTTATCCTTTCCATTTTTTAACTAATAAATTATAAGAAACCAAGTAACTATTAGTTAAATATTGCTTTTATTTTTATTAATTTAATACTTCTCTTAAAAATTATAATCATCCATATCATAAGAAGAATCACTACTAAAATTATCAGTAGTACTTAAACTAGAACTACTACTAACTTTTGAAAAATCTTCCATTAATTTCATAATAGTCTCATTTTCTAACAATTTAGTAACTATACCGTTAGTATCTTCTTCAGTCATATTTTCATAATTAACACTATTAGATACATCTAACTTATCAATTTTTTCATCATACTTAGTACTACTACTTAAATCAAGTTTAATACTATTATTCTCTTGTTTATCATTTATTGTCAAATTACATGTAATATCATCTTTATTTTCTGTAATTTTTACTGACCCATCATAAATAACATTACCATCAGTTGCTACTTCAAAACTATAAGTATCTCCATCTTGAGTAACACTAAAAGAATCATTTGCCCCAACGATCTCAAATTTAACAAATTTATTCTCTAAACCTTTAGTATAAATTGAAACATCAGCCCCTTCAAACTCTTCTTCCTCTAAAGAATCATTCAAAGAGTCCTTTATATCATCTACACTAGTATCACTTAAAGCAGAAGCACTATCTAAAAATTCATTATCATTAACTAGTTCATTAATAACATCTTTCTTAATAGAATTATAATTTTCTTTATTTAACTTTAATGTTGTCTTTGTTGTATTTATTCCATCAACTTCTATTTTTTCTTTAGTGAAATATTCATCTTTTAAACTCTTATTCAAAGCATCTCTTACACTTTTTAAAACAACCTTAGTATCATCTACATTACTGGTACTATTAAATAAACTATCATAATCTTCAACAGGCATTTGTATATATTTATCATATAAATCAACTAATTCAACATAAGCATTGCCATTCTCAGCATAAAAATTAACATCTAATAACTTATTACCTTCATACTTAGAATTAATATCCATATTCATTATCTTATTCTTATAATCAATACCATAATTACCAGTTAATTCTATACTACCTAAAATACCTAACATATCATTAGTAGAACTATCACTACTAGTACCATCTACTTTTAAATTAAATGTTCCACTAACAGTATCACTAGTATTCATATTACTTTCTAAATAAGTATATGTATCATTTATTAATGTTTTAAAAATATTCTTAGAATTAACTACTCTATAATAAATAAATACTCCCAGTGCCCCTAATAATAGTAATATTATTATAACAATTACTACTAATTTATTCTTCCCCTTACTCTTTTTTGAAGATTTACTATCTTCAGTTACTACCTCATCATAGTTAGTACTTGTAGTATCAATAGGTGTACTCTTTTCATAATCATTCATAACTCTACTCCTTTTACTCCATATTTGTAGATAACCTACACTATAATTATATCCTCTACTAAACTAAATGTAAAGACTATTTTGTATACAAACTTATTATTACTTTTAAAAGATTAGGAAACATATATACTTCTAAAATAGAAGATATAAAACTAGCTATTACGCCAAATATTAATATTATAACATACTTCTTAAGCATCGATCTATTCTTCTTAGAATTCTTACTTACTATAATAGTAAGTAAATTATGGGAAAACATAATACTATATATAGTAAGAATACAAACTACCATTATATTTATTATTTGATGAGGAAATATATATAATAATCCCATCAAAATTCCCTTATACTTATATGTAAGAAATATAGAAGAAATACTAAACCCTATAATAAATCCCTTTATATACGTTAAAAATATATTAAAAATTACTCCTATTATACTTAAACCAAGTCCCCATATCAATCCAACAAATATATAATTTATTATAAGACTATTTTTTAAAGCTAGTCCATTATCTATTTTATTACTATCTATATTAGATATAAAAGTTTCAATCTGTAAAATAGCATTAGATTTATCTGTATCATTTAAAACTATTAGAAATATTGAACCAGATATTATTCCAAATAATAGAATAGTTATTAAAAAATAATTAATTTTCTTACTAGGTAAAATAATATTACTAAGCTTCGTTTTTTTCTTATTCATTAGTATCACCACTTAAATATATTAGGTAATACTTGTTTTTATACCTAAAATTTTGTATAATGTTCTAGAGGTGGGAAGTAATGAGTAAAAATTATAAACAAAAACATACTATAGATAATGAAGGAAACACTATAGAAGAAAATAATAATGGTCTTAGTAAAAAAGAAATATATGATTTAAAACAAAAAGAAAAAAAAGCTATTAAAGAAAAACTAGCTAAAAAAAATAAATCTAAAACAAAAAAAATAAAAAAGAAATCTAAAAACAAAACATATAGTACTAACTTAGCTGGAAGAATATTTGCAATTATAATGCTTCTATTAATGGCTGGTTCCGTAATTACTACTGTATTTTATTATTTTAATGGTATATATTAAAAAAAGTCTTTAGAATAACTAATAGACTTTTTTATAATAACATATATAAGGCTACTAAAGAAACTACTGCTACTATAACACCTAATAAAACATAAGAAACAAATCCAGGTTCTTTTACATTTTTTTCGCTAGTTGTAGTATTTATAGCATCCATACTAGCTGTTTTATCTAAAACATCACTAGCAAGTTTACTATCAGCATTTATTTCTGGTTGTGGTGATGCTACATTTTCAAATTTATTAACAGGAGCTTGATTATAATCTACTAACTCTACTCTGCCATTATATTTAGCAACAAACCAATTAATAAAAGCTGTAAAATCCTGATTACTATTAAATTTAATAATAGAATCAACATTAATATTACTAGATGTTAGTATACCATAAGCTGTATTTATCAAATATCCCATAACTTTATTGGTATATTCAAATATCTTCTGATCATTATTTAATTTAATCTGCTCTATTAAATTACTATCTAAAACTGGTATAACAACAGCTATATCATTAAAATGAAAACTCTTATAAATTTCAGTTACTGCATTGGTTAAATCACTTATATTAGAAACTCCCATGTTTATAGAATTAGTATTACTAACTAAATTTAAAACTATATTAACCTTAGATACATTAGGTACGCAAATATAAAACGAAATCTTTTTATCACTTATTAAATAAACATTCTTATTATCAACATTAGCAATTAAATTTTTATTCATATAAATCCCTATCCTCGCTATTTTATAGATTACTTACTATTTAGTTAATTATAGCAAAAAAAAGATAACTTATCAATTACCTTTTTTATTTTTTTACTTATTTTTTAGTAAATCTCTAATTTCTTCTAAAATTATAACTTCTCTACTATCTTTGCTAACATCTTTTTTTACCTCTTTAATCTTATTATCTTCTTTCTTTCTAAATAATTTATTCATAAATTTAACAATAATAAAGACTACAAAAGCCATTATAATAAAATTTATAATATCAGTAAAAAATGCCCCATACTTTAAAGTTAAACCACCTAATGTTAAAGTATAAGCTGAAAAATCAGCATCTGCAAAACATCCTAGAATTGGCGATATAATATTATTAGTAAGAGATGTTACCAAATTTTGAAAAGCAGAACCTATAATAACACCAACAGCCAAATCCAAAACATTTCCTCTTGATATAAACTCTTTGAATTCACCAATTATTCCTATTTTCTTTATAGCATCTATCTGATGTTCAGCCACATCTTTAACTTTATTCTTATCAACTTTCTTCATAAAATCCCCCTATACTTTATTTTTAATACGCATAACCAAACTTGGAATATCTAATTCAAAGTCTTTTAAAATATCTTCTTCATTACCAGACTTACCAAAATCATTAACACTAATAAAATCATCTTCCAAATCTAATAATTTATACCATTTTGAATCATTAGAAAATTCTATTACAACCTTTCTATAACCCTTTGGTAAAACTTCGTTAATATAATCACTATCTTGAGCTAAGAAATTATCTAAATTAGGAACAGTAACAACTCTAGCCTCTATATAATTCTTTATAAGTTCTTCCTTTAAATCCATAGCAAGCTCAACCTCACTACCACTAGCAATCAATATAACATCTAAACTCTTCTTTACCTCACTTATAATATAAGCTCCATATTTTATACCAGCTTGATTAGTAAACTCTTGCGTTTTAACATGTCCACGTGGAAGTATTAAACAACTAGGCTCTCCTAACTCTAAAATCTCATTCCAACTGCCTATTAACTCTTTATAATCAGCTGGTCTATAAACATGTAAATTAGGAATTGATCTAAGCATTGCTAACTGTTCTACTGGTTGATGAGTCGCTCCATCCTGACCAACTAAAATACTATCATGAGTAAAAATATAAGTAACAGGTAATTTCATCATTGCACTCATTCTAATAGCAGGCTTCAAATAATCTGAAAAAGCTAAAAAACAACTTCCAAATACTCTTAAATTACATAAAGCCATACCATTTAATATACTTCCCATAGCATGTTCTCTTACACCAAAAGCAATATTTCTACCAGTATAATTATCAGAATTAAAATCTTCTCTTCCCTTTAAATAAGTCTTAGTACTATTACTAACATCAGCACTTCCACCCATAAAATTAGGAACAAACGCTGATATAACATTCATTATTTGATAATTAACGTCTCTCAAATCTTTATCAGTAAATAACTTCTCTGTATCAATTACTTTATCTAACTTTAAAGTTATACTCTCATTATTAATAATATTATTTAAACTATTTACCTCGGCCTCATCAATACCTTTTATATATTCTTCATAATCATGATACCAATTGTTATAATTATCATCAACTCTATCTCTAATAGCTTGTCTATATAAAGCCAAATTAGCCTTATCTAACTCCCACTTATCACCAGTACCTATCTCTTTCCTTATCTCACGATAATCATCAAGTTCTAACTTACCATGAATCTTATTAGTACCTTCATATTTAGAATACATACCTATAACAGTATTAATTACAATCAAACAAGGTCTTGTTGACTTCTTAGCAGCTATTATAGCCTTATTAATCTCTTTTATACTATCCCCTTTTTTAACATAAAGTACTTCCCAATCTAATCCAGTATATACAGATACTATATTATCAATATAATTTTCTTCAGTATCACCATCTAAAGTAACACCATTAGCATCATATAAAACAATTAAATTATCTAAATTAAACTTAGAAGCTATACTAGCAGCCTCATAACTAACACCTTCCATTAAGTCTCCATCAGAAACAAAAGTATAAACATAATAATCAAATAAACCAATTTTTTTATTACCAAAATTACTATCTAAATACTTACCAGCCATAGCCATACCAACAGAAGTAGCAAACCCTTGTCCAAGTGGCCCAGTAGTTGCATCAATTCTATTATCCAAATTATATTCTGGATGACCAGGAGTTTTAGAATACAAATTTCTAAAATTTTTAAGATCATTCATATTATAATCATTCTCATTTATACAATATAATATAGCATACAATAACGCAGAACCATGCCCAGCAGACATAACAAACCTATCCCTATTACACCAATCTTTCTTATTCAAATCAAAATTAAGATGTTTAGTAAACAAAGTATATAAAATAGGTGCAGCACCTAAAGCTATACCAGGATGTCCACTACCAGCCTCATTAATCATATCAAGAGCTAAACATCTTATATCATCTATCATTTGTTCATTATTTAATTTTGCCACTATATCCCTACTTTCATAAGTAAAATTATAACATAAAAGAAAAGAAATATAAACAAATTTATCCATATTTCTCCAAAAATCTACTTTATGTAAAATATAACTATTATATAAATTCCTACTATTTTATTAACTAATCTTTCTTATTTAATTCGTAAGCTCTATATACATTATATAATAACTCTACTGTAGTAACTTGCCCAACACCATAAGGAACAGGAGTAATATAACTAACAATATCTACTACATTATCATAATCTACATCACCACATAATTTGCCATTAACAACATTAATTCCAGCATCTATAATAACACATTCCTTTTTAACCATATCTTTAGTTATTAATTTAGCTACTCCTACCGCTACTATTAAAATATCTGCCTTACTGGTAATACTTTCTAAATTTTTAGTTTTAGAATGACATAAAGTTACAGTAGCATTTGTATTACTAAGTATACTAAACATAGGTTTGCCTACCAAATCACTTCTACCAACTATCACAATATGCTTACCACTAACATCTATATTATAATAAGAAAATATATCCATTATTCCTAAGGCAGTACCTGGTATTAAGCATTCTTTATTGCAAATCAATCTTCCAGCATTAATGCAAGTTAACCCATCAACATCTTTCTTTGAAGATATCCTATCTAAAACTTTTCTAGAATCTAAGTTATCAGGAATAGGTAACTGTATTAATATTCCATCAACGTTACAATCATCATTTAATTCATCTATTAAACTTAAAACATCATCTTCTAAAACATCATCATCTAATTTTATACAATTAAATTTATATCCCAATTCTATAGCCAATTTTTCTTTTTGCTTAACATAAATATTACTAGAATCACTACTTCCAATTTGAATAACAGTAAGACCTAATCTTCTATCCAACTTATCTAATTTATTTTTTAAATCATCTAAGAGTTTTTTTCTAACTTCTCTACCATCTAATAAAGTCATATTCATACCCGCCTTTATTTACTTAATTATTTTCCAATAACCATTTTTATTAGCACCAACTCTTTCAATATAATTATTTTCTAATAAAACTTTAAAATTTCTAATTATTGTTCTTTTATTTACATCCAAAAGTCTTGCCAATTCTTCTTGCGTTATGTTTGGTTTATCCATTATTAATTTTAATATTGAATTTTGTAATTTATTTAATGACATATCTTCTTTAAATACATCTGTTATTTTTTTGTTATCAAAACTATTACTATTAAAAGGAATAGTAACTCTTATGTGATTAGCAAAAAATTCAAAAATATTTTTATCATATACCTTTAATACTCTTTGAATACCTGTACCAAGTTGCTCGACATAATTTAAATCTCTAAATACTCTCATTAATTCAGGATTTTTAGGATTCGAAAATCCTTCCAAAAATTCTGCTTGTGTTACGCCTTCCTGAATCCCACCATTTGATGATATAACAAGCTTATTATCAAATATTTCAAATTTTGGAGAATATCCATTACTCCAATCATTATGAACAAAAGCATTTGTAACTAATTCCTTGATTGCATTATAATCAAATAGTTTTATTTCTTTTCTTTTTGGTACTTCTATTTTAGTAAACGTCTTATTTTCTATATTTATTCTATTTAATATATTCTCCATACTTTTTATTATAGAGCATGAACCATAATCTTCATTTTCAATTAAATTATATACATCATTTCCAGAATATCTAGCAAATTGAATAGAAATATTATTATTATCAGATAATAAATATGCAACATAATTAAATTTATCATCTTCTGTATATAAATCTAACTTTTTTAAGAAATTGTTATTTATCTCATATCCTTGTTCTTGATAATAAATTTTTAATATTTTAAATTCTAAATTTTGATTAGGTGCTTTTATATTTTTTAATGAATTTCTTGTTCTTTTAGAAAATAAATTTAATATAGTTTCATTATTCATACATTCAACAGAGCTTCCAATTCTAATAAAACAACTATCAGGTGTCATTCCCATTCCTCTTAAATAATAATGTTTTTCAGCCCCTTTAGCAATTACAATTTGAATATATTTTTTATTATCTTTTTCATTTACTACCACATCAAATAAACCTAAAGTTGAAGGCATAATATTGTCCTTTATTCTATCTTTTATCGTTCTTTGCAACAAATCTACATTACCTAAATTATCTCTAATATTACCATTATCATCAACACCGATAAAAATATTACCTCCATCTGTATTTAAAAAAGAAATAACTTCTTTTTCTAAACTATCTGTAAGTTTTATTTTAAACTCATTTCTTTTATCTTCAACTACATCAATCATATCTTACCTCCATAACAATTATAGCAAATGTCACTATAAATGTCACTATAAATGTCACTATAAACATTAATCAAATAGAGGATTTATAATTAATTAACTTTAATATCTACCTTATATACTTATTATATTTTTTTTAATATTTCTTCTAATCTTTCTTTCTCGCGAGCCAAATTTTCTCTCTCAGCCTCTACTACCTTAGAAGGAGCTTTATTAACATAATTATCATTAGAAAGTAACTTTTCTCTTCTAGCAATACTACTAACTAAATTATCTCTTTCTTTCTCAAGGGCCTCTCTTAATTCTTTTAAGTTCTTACTATTATCATAATATATATCAACACTAATATCACTAAAAGTAATAGTCTCTATATTAAACTCACTCTTATCATCAGTTAATTCTTTATCATGAAGTTTTAACATATTTACAACAATAAATTTAACATCATCATTAGGAATATTAATTCTAACATAAAAATCATTACCTAAAGTTAACTCTTGTTTTTTATTTCTAAACATAGTAACAAACTCTAAAGCCTCATCTACTAACTTCTCTTCATCTTTAAATATATACTTTTTCTTATATTCTGGATATTTAGATACCATTATAGAATCACTTTTCTTAATAGGCAACATACTATATATTTCTTCAGTTACATAAGGCATAAATGGATGAAGTAACTTAATAATACTAGTTAAAACAACATATAAAACACTCTTTCTAGTATTATTCATATTAAATTTAGATAACTCTATATATCTATCACAAAATATATCCCAAATAAAACTATATAAATTATTACCAACTATATTAAAATCATACTTCTCCATATGCTTAGATACATCTTTAATAACTTTATTTAACTTAGTTAAAATCCACTTATCTTCTAACTCTAAATCATCAAACTCTACTTCTTTTAAATCCTCTATATTCATAAGTACATATCTAGAAGCATTCCATAATTTATTTATAAAATTCCAAGTCGATTTTACTTTTTCTTCATCATAACGTAAGTCCATTCCCATAGCCGTATTTGTAGTTAAGAAAAACCTTAAACTATCAGCACCATAATTATCTATAACATCCATAGGATCTACACCATTACCTAAGCTTTTACTCATCTTTCTTCCTGTCTTATCACGAATAAGTCCATGAATAATACAATCTTCAAATGGTCTTTCACCCATAAATTCTAATCCTTGAAATGTCATTCTATTTACCCAGAATGGAATAATATCATATCCTGTTACTAATACATTATTAGGATAATATCTTTCTAACATTTTAGTATCATCAGGCCAACCTAGGGTTGCAAATGGCCATAGAGCACTAGAAAACCAAGTATCTAAAACATCATTATCTTGTACCCAGCCTTCTTCCTTAGGCGCTTCCATTCCAACATATACACAATCACCTTTATACCAAGCAGGTATTTGATGTCCCCACCATAATTGTCTAGAAATACACCAATCATAAGTAATCTCCATCCAATGATTCATAATTTTTTCATATCTTTTAGGAACAAAATTAACTTTTTTATCTTTATCTTTTTGTACCTTAAGTACTCTATTGGCAAGAGGTCGCATTTTAACAAACCATTGACGAGATAAATAAGGTTCTACCATTGCATCAGTTCTCTCAGAATGGCCAACAGAATGAGTAATCTTTTCTATTTTTACAAGTAAATCTTGTTCTTTTAAATCCTCAACTATTTTCTTACGACACTCAAACCTATCTAATCCTTGATATGAATAAGCATTCTCATTCATTGTACCATCTTTATTCATTACAACTACTCTTTCCAAATTATGCCTATTACCTACCTCAAAATCATTAGGATCATGTGCAGGAGTTATTTTAACAACACCAGTCCCAAACTCTGGATCAGCATGTTCATCAGCAATAACAGGAATCAATTTATTAACAATAGGCAAAATAACTCTTTTACCAATATACTTCTTATATCTATCATCATTAGGATTAACTATTACAGCAGTATCTCCAAGTAATGTCTCAGGTCTAGTAGTCGCAACCTCTAAATAATCACTCTTATCCTCTAAATAATATTTAATATGATAAAAAGATCCCTTAACATCTTTATAAATAACCTCTTCATTAGATAAAGCTGTCTTACTAACGGGATCCCAATTTATAATTCTCTCTCCTCTATAAATAAGTCCCTTATTATATAAATCAACAAAAACTTTCCTAACAGCCTTCTGCATTCCTTCATCCATAGTAAATCTTTCTTTAGAATAATCTACTGACAATCCTAATTTAGCCCATTGTTCATGAATAATTGATGAATGTTCATCTTTCCAAATAAAACATTCTTTTAAAAATTCATCTCTTCCTAATTCATACTTATCAATACCTCTTTCTTTAAGTCTATTAATAACCTTTACCTCAGTTGCAATAGCAGCATGATCAGTACCTGGCAACCATAAAGCATCATACCCACACATCCTCTTATATCTAATTAATATATCTTGAATAGTTGTATCCCAAGCATGTCCCAAATGCAACTTACCTGTAACATTAGGAGGAGGTATAACTATACAATAAGGTTTCTTATCTAAATCACCACTCTTAAAATATCCTTTATTCCTCCAAATATCATACTTACCATCTTCAACTTTTTTATGATTATATTTCTTATCTAACATATTTATCACTCACTTTCTTATTATATAATAAATTTCCATAATCAATTGCCTTTGTAATATTACTTAATCCCATAATTTCCTCTACTTTATAGCTTTCATCTTTTTCACTAACTCTATAACCAGCGATAGTCTGATATTTCATAAATAAATTTATATTATTATGAAACCAAATATTTTGTCTATCAGTTACATATTCTGGAATATATATCAAAACATTAGAACAAACATTTTCTATTTTTACTATCATATGACCAACACTAGCTAAAATACAAGGAGCTCCATAATAATCTCCTACACCAAATTTATAACCTAATTTATACTTCTCAGAAAATTCTGTTATTACTTCTAAATGATTATTTACTATATTTCTATAAAAACAGTCTTCTAAAATTTGATTTTCATCTGGTATTATATAAACACTTCCTCTATTCATATTTTCCTCCTAACAATAAAAAAACGAACCTCGCCATAAGGACGAATAGTTCGTGGTACCACCTTAATTCATAATAATTAATAATTATTACCTCTATGCTATAACGTTAACAACCGATATATTCTACTTAGATTCAAATATACAACTCCCAAGCTACCTTCATATAACCATGCTACTAGTTCTCACCAACCACTAGCTCTCTTTTAACATAAATTATATTACTCCTCTTGTTCACAGTTTTTTTTAATAACTATACTATATCACACTTTTAATTATTTATCCAGATATTTTTCTATCTATATACATATTAAGTACTGCCCCTATTTGATTAAAAAACTTCTTGATAGACTTATCTTTCATTTTTAGAGATGCTATTAATTTATCAACACACTCTTCCTGTTTAAGTAGTATATAGCTATAATGATAATTTAGTCCAAAAATTAAACTTAATACTTCTAAAATATTATCAGCATCATTATCACTAACTTTATTACTTATAACTTGATATTGTTTAAAAGTATTATAAACTAAATCGTTAGGAAAATTATCAATATGCATATCCATATATGGATAATTAATAACCATTCTAAAATTATCTATAGTATGAGCATCCTTTAACACTTTACAAAAATGAAGCATCTTATCATTAAGTCCATTAGGAAGTCCAACCTTATTTTGACAATAAATACTTATTTTTATAACATCATCATATTTAGTATCATTAGTAATATCTCTAATCAACTTATCACTATCAAATATTATATCAACACTTTTCTTACTATAATCAATAGCTCCATCAAGCATTACTGAAAACTTCATCTTATTACTAAATAAACCTATATCATGAAAAAGACCAATAAAACCACAAACTATAACCTCTTCCTCAGTAAAAATTCCTAAATTACTAGCAATATCCTTACATAAATCCATCATTTTAATACTATGAAAATATAGAGCCTTAACATTACCTTTATTCATATCAAAACCTTTTATATACTGATTAAAAACCCTCATAATTTTTGTTTCCTTCATACAGCACTACTCCTTAAATAACATATACTATAAATATATAACAAGTATATAATAATATTTTTCTTTTTTCAAGTCTTGTTTACAATGATTAACTAAAAATTATCTAACTAGCACTTCCATACATTGTAGCTTTCTTTAATTCCATGTCTTTTAAATAAAATAACTCAGATACTGTCACCAGTTGATATCCATAATCTAATAATTTTGGAATTGTAATAGATAAACTATTAGCAGTAGCACTATAAATATCATGCATTAAAATTATATCGCCATCACTTACTTTATCTAATATCTTATTACTTATTCTAGTAGAATTATGATATTTCCAATCTAATGTATCTATATCCCAAATAATTACAGGTCTATCCATTAGCGCTAATATTCTCTTATTAGCGCTACCATAGCTAGGCCTAATTAAGGTAGGATATGTATTTATAATATCGAAGACTAAATCATCTACTTTCTTAATCTCAGCTATAATCTCATCATTGGTTAATCTAGTCATAAGCTTATGACTATACATATGATTACCTATCTCCATTCCCAATTTTTTCATTCTCAATATAGTATCCTCATATCCTTTAATATTAGTACCAAGAACAAAAAAAGTAGCCTTTACGTTATATTTTTCTAATATATCAAGTACCCTACTAGTATTAGCATTAGGCCCATCATCAAAAGTAAGAGCCACCATAGGTTTATTTTTATCTATAACTTTATTATTATATAAATCATAATCATAATTATATAATACATCTTTAATATTCTTATCTAGAATAACACTACTACTATTTAAGTCAATCTCCATATTCTTAACTTGCTTATTTATAGTATTTTCTTTTTCTTTATACGTATATATATAAAGATCAACTATATTATTAACTAAAGTATAATCATAATCCATAAACAATTCATAATCAGTACTATTAAAAATATTAAGCTCTAAATAATTATTTATATAACTATCTATAACCCTATCATTAAAATAAGGATATTCTATATGAATATTATTCTTATCATCTATATATTCTTTATTTAAGACAGTTTCTCTAGCATCATAAAAATAAAGTAAAATAGCCACTAATATAATTGTAGATACTACTATAAAAATATATTTTTTCATAATATTCACCTAAATAATTATATAATTTTATTATAAATTATATTACTTATTAATATTTTAATTAATAAAGAAAAAATATTAAGAATAAAATTTCTTAATATCTATAATAAAATAATTATTTAGAGCTTTGTATCGATTAAACTAATAATATCATTTAGTAAGAAATTAATGGCATCTAAAGTATTAACATTACTATATTTTTTCTTATAGTCATTGCTAAGTTTTAAAGCAAGATGATAATTATTAGCATCTATGGCATCAAATAGATTTTTACAAGGAACATCTTTAATCTCTGGGACAGTTAAAGATTCTTTAATTGTTAAAATAGTTTTTACTAACTTTACTATATATACTTCATTTTTTGATAAGCCACATCTTTTTTCTCGTTCTAATAAAAATTCTAATAACTCGTTATACTGTTTTTTTCTTATAAGCACCATAACTGTACTTCTTATTTTTTTATTAGCATTTATAGCTTGAATTAATAAATTCATAGAAATAACATCTTGTACTGTCATTTTTTTGTGTTTTTTTACTAAATCATTTAATTGTTTTAAAGCATAAGGGAATTTTTTTCTAAAAGCTGCTAATCTAATTTTATTTTGTAAATAAATGTCTTTATATCTTTTATCATTATTTGGAATCATTAAATCTTCATAAGTAATTCTTTCTATGTTCTTTCTATAATTACAAGGAATATCTGTAATAATATTTAATAAATATAAATAATAATTATAATCTTTATGATAAAATTCATTGTCAGACTTTAATAATTTATCAAAAAATAAGAATGCTTTATCATAATTTTTTTGCCTAATTTCTAACATAAACATTTGAAAACAAGCACTTAGATTATTAGGTTCTAATGCAAGGCACTTATTAAAACATTTTCTGGCTAGTTCATTATCATTAGCTGATATTAACTTTCTGCCATAGTAACATAAAGTATTAACATCTTTAAAATTATTATCAAATAACTTATTTAAAATATCTTTATCTAACATCTTATTCCTCCATATATTATAAATAAAATTATTGTTTTTCTTTTAATTTTTCTTTTAAAGAGTCTTCTAATTTAGATATATCATTAGGACTCATAAAGGCAAATACTGTATTATCATTACAAGTAAGTTTATCAGCCTCATTTTCATTAATATGATAGGCATTATCTAACTTGGATATAATTATATCAGATGTAACATCTGGATAATCTTCTTGTTTTTCTCTAGCAGGGTGAATATCTAATATATAAACTTTATCAACCTTTTTAAATACGTCTACATAATCATCTGCAAACTCTTTAGTTCTAGTAAATGTATGAGGCTGAAATATTATTATTATTTTCTTATCACTATATTTTTGACAAATAGCATCTATAGTAGCTTTAATCTCATTAGGATGATGAGCATAATCATCTATAATTATATTATCTTTAATCTTAGTTTCTGTAAATCTTCTCTTAGCCCCTACAAATTCTTTTAAATTACTATATACCTCTTTATAATCAATTCTCTCTAAATAACATAATGTAATTACTGCTAAAGCATCCATAAGTTGTGCCTCGCCATATAAAGGTAATTCAAAATGTCCATATCCATTTACATCAAAAACAATACCATCACTCTTATATTCTATATTAGTAGCTCTAATATCATTATTTTCTCCTAACCCATAAAAAACAACATCTGGTTTTATTTTCATTTTTCTAGTATAAGGATCATCACCATTAGCAATAACCATCTTACTAGCATTATTAGCATAACTAGTATAAGCATCAATAACATCATTTATATCCTTAAAATAATCTACATGATCTAAATCTATGTTAGTAATAATTGCATAGCATGGATAATACTCTAAAAAATGTCTCTGGTATTCACATGCTTCTAAGACAAAATATCTATTATCTCTAAGTGCACTTCCTGTTCCATCACCAATCAAGTAATTAACACCTTGATTCCTAAGGGCTAACGCTAACATATTAGTAGTAGTAGTCTTACCGTGACAACCAGCAACACATATAGTCATAAATTCTTTAGTAAGTAAACCAACCATCTCATTATATTCAAGTATTTTAAGTCCCATATGGCGAGCTTTCACTAACTCTACATTATCATCACCTATACTAGCTCCTTTAATAATAGTAACACCTGGCTTTATATTTTCTTCATTATATACATATATAGGAATATTATTTTTAATAAGCTCATCCTCTGTAAAAAAATGCTTATCAACATCACTACCACTAACGGTATTACCTAACTGTTTTAATATAACAGCAAGAGCACTCATACCAGCACCTTTAATACCAATAAAATAATACATATTATCTTCTCCTTCCTTTATACTCATCCTCTTCTAAATAATACAAATCATTAAACATGCTACTTCTTCTTTTATTATTAATAGTATTATATAATTTTATTCTTAACTGATTAATTATAACTTGAATTTTCTTTAATGTTAGGCTTTGATAAGTATTACCTAAATACTTTCTATAAGTATTTAATATATTTAACTTTAATCTCTCTGCATCCATAAGACTCTGCCTAACACCATCTTCATTATTCCCATCATCTTCATCTATAGTCTCAAGTATTTTTAAAAAATGCCTTATCTTTATATCAATTTTTTTCTTTATTATCTTCTCACTTAAACTAGAATTAACAAATACTATCTTATTAACACTAATAGCATCATAAATATTACTCTTAGGAGTAATATTATAACCATCTAGTTTATCATATTCTAAATATAATATTTCTCCTGTTAAGCTATCTTTTTTTAAAAAATAATTTTTTCTATTCATGATACTTTTCCTTTCTAGTATTAGTTAATTTAATTTGCATTTCTTTTCTATATTTTGCTATATTAGCATGATGACCAGACAATAATACTTCTGGAACCTTTAGTCCCCTAAATTCAGCCGGCTTTGTATAAACAGGATAATCTAATAAACCATCATTAAAAGACTCATTCTCTAAACTTTCTTTATTGATAACACCATCTATTAATCTAACCACTGCATCTGTAATAGCCATCGCTGGTACTTCTCCACCTGTCAAAATAAAATCTCCTATTGATATTTCCATATCAACAATAGTTTTTATTCTCTCATCAAACCCTTCATAATGCCCACATAATAATATTATATGCTTATATTTAGATAACTTAAAAGCCAAATCTTGCTTAAATTTTCTACCACCAGGAGTAAGCATTATAACTAAACTATCTTCATTTCTTAATTCATCTAGAGCATTAAATATAGGCTCACACATAAGAACCATACCAGCTCCTCCTCCATAAGAATAATCATCAACCTGTTTATTTTTAAATGGAGAATAATCCCTAATATTATGAACCTTTATAGTAACAAGTCCTTTATCTACAGCCCTCTTCATAATAGACTCATTTAAAAAACCATCAAACATACTAGGAAATAAAGTCAAAATATCAATTCTCATTTAAATCAATCCTTTTATATTCTTAATAGCAATATATCCCTCATTAAAGTTTACTTCTTCTATTATATCACTAACATATGGAATTAAACAAGATTTTCCTTCTACTTTTACAACTAGTAAATTTTGATGTGGATAAATATCTATTCTAATTACTTCTCCTACTATTTTATTATCAATCATAACATTTAGACCAATCAAATCTTCATCTAAATATTCATCACTATCTAATTTTAAGTCTTCCTTATTTATATAAACCTTCTGAGATTTATATTTTAATACTTCATTAATATTAGTATAGCCCTTCATCGTAATCATATCAAACTGCTTATGAGGTCTATACGTATTTATCTCTTCTTTTATCTTATCTTTACCTATATATATATTCATACCAGAAACAAATACTTTATTCTTAAACTTAAATTTAGATAATAACCTTACTTCTCCTTTAATACCATGTGTATTAACTATCTTACCAATATATACATACTCCATATATATCAACTCCATTACTTATTATTAAGCTCATACATAAGAATAGATGCTGCAACAGAAGCATTCAAGCTCTCACAGCTCTCATTCATTTTAATATATAAATATTCATCACATAACATATCTATATCTTGACTTATTCCGTGACCTTCATTTCCAATTACTAATGCAAAATGCGAATAAGTCTTAGACTCTCTAACATCACATCCATTAGTAACCTTAGTTCCTACTATTTTATATCCATCATTTTTTATATTTTGGATAAATTTTATAGGATCTCTTTTAATAATATTTATATGAAAAATCATTCCTTGACTAGCTCTTACTACCTTAGGATTATATAAATCAACAGTATCATTACTAACAACAATAGTATCTATATTAAAAGCAACAGCACTCCTAATAATACATCCTAAATTACCTGGATCTTGAATATTGTCTAATATTAATATCTTCTCTCCTATATTATTATCTTCTTCTTTCTTTCTTACAACTGCCATAACTTTAGAAGGCGTATCAGTCTGAGATATTTTTTTTAATACCTCATAACTTACATAAGTAGTATCTACATCTAATGGATATATTTCATCTTTATATAATATTAACTCTTCTATTAATCCTTCTTTATATGCTTCCATTACCAAATGTCTAGTATCAACTAAAAACTTATTTTCACTATCTCTATACTTTTTATCTTTTAATTTAATTAATTTTTTTATATGCTCATTATTTACAGAAGTTATTAACAAAATACCACCTCACTATATTAATCTCTTAATTTTTTTCTAATCTCTTTATAATTTGGACAATACTTACTAACAACATCCCAAAAATTCTTAGAATGATTAGCTTCTATAAAATGAGATAACTCATGCACTATAACATAGTCCAAACATTCTATATCATACCTATATAATTCTAAATTCAAAGTAACATTATGATTCTTAGTATTACATACACCCCATCTTGTTTTCATCTTTCTAATCTTTAAATTAGGTATAGGTATTGCTTCCTCAAAACGATCATACCAATACTTTAAGTGATTACTATAAGTAGTTCTTATATAATTATTAAGCCATTTATTAAATACTTTATCATCGCGAACATAAATAACATCACTAACTATATTAATAGTATCATCACCACTATATATGATATCATATTTTTTACCAAACAAAAAAAATAAATTTTTATTCTCTTCTTTATTTAAAGTTTTTTCAAGCATCTTAGAAATAGACTTATAATTATTGCTAAGTATCTTCTTAATAGCACCATTACTAGTAAAATAATTAGTAGTAATATATACCTTACCATCTTTAATTCTAATATAAGTATTCTTATTATTTTTCCTAACAACTACTACTTCATAATCTTTATTATTATAATTAAATATCATTTTCCATCTTATAATAACTATAATCACTAAATCTAAATATCTTACTTACTACATTAGCAACACCTTTAGATTTATAGTTATTATATTCCTCTACTTCCTCATTATATATCTCTATAGAATACATTATCTTATACTGGTTATTCTTAAAAGTATCCTTTAAATTCATATATATCTTATCTTTTAATAATTCATCATATATACTATCAAGAGATAATGCCTTCTTTAACAGATCATCACTTTCATTAATAAGAGGTAATGTATCATTAACAGAACTATTCTCTAAAATAACCTCTTTCATCTTATTAAGTTCCATCAGCATATTATCTTCATGTAATTTATTAGCCACTATAATATTACTTATACTATCAATTATATCTACTCTTTCTTTTAAAGACATATATACAGCATTAAACTTATCTATAACCTTCTTTTTTCTAAATACTAACTTATTATAAAAGCCTATTCCTATTATTCCTACTAATATTAAAATTACAAAAATTACTAAAATTACAGTAAACACTATATTCATATTTATTCAACTCCTTTTATTCATTATACAATAAAATTAAATTTTTCACCACTATATTAAAATTAATAAATACCTCTATTCTTCTAACAAAAAATCAATTATATTTTTATGAATAATACCATTTTGTGAATAATCTAATTTATCTGTAGAAATTACATACTTAGGATAATTATCATCAATATTAGAATAAGCTCCAAACTCTCTTTCTTCTGTTTCTTTACTAGCCAACGTATAAGTAACCTGATAATATTCTTTTTTATTATACTTAGTAGCAATAAAATCAATTTCCTTACCATTATTGTTTCCTACACTTACATTATACCCTCTATAAATTAATTCGTTATAAACAACATTTTCAAGATAAGCCCCAAATTGGGTTTTTTTATTCACATTTAATATTTGACCTAATCCTAAATCTGATAAGTAATATTTATCTTTTCTAGATAAAATTCTTTTTCCTCTAATATCAAAAGAAGAAACCTTAGACATTAATAATGAACTCTCAGCATAATCCAAACACTCATATATAGTTCTTGTTGAAATAGGTATTTCTTCTTTTGAAAATTCTCTCAACATATTAGTTGGTGAAAATACTTGCGAAGGATTTGTAACTAAATATTCCATTACCCTTTCAAACAAAGTGATATTTTTAATATTATGCCTCTTTACAATATCTTTTAAAACAATAGCATCAAAAACATCTGATAAATACGTTTTCATACCATCTTCTGTTTTAAATTCAAACCTTTGAGGCAGTCCTCCCCAAAGTAAATAATCATTAAAAGCATCCTCTATGTCTCTTCTATCTTTAATACCCTTTAACTCTATAACTTCATTAAAAGAAAATGGAGATATTTTAAATGATACATATCTACCAGATAACAAAGTAGCAAGCTCACTTGATAATAATTTAGAATTAGATCCCGTTACAAAAATAGAAACATTTAACGTCGCTTTAAATGAATTAATAGCTTTTTCCCACTCTGTTACTAACTGAATTTCATCAAAAAATAAATAATATTTCTTATCATCAATAATTTTTTCTTTTACATAACGATTCAAATCTAAATAATCTTTAATAAAAGCATATTCTACATCTTCAAAATTAATATAAATAATATGATCATCATCACTTTTTAATTCTTCCATTATTTGTTTTAATAAAACTGATTTACCACATCTTCTAATTCCTATAATAACTTTAATTAAATCAGAATCATAAAATTCTCTAATTTTACATAAATATTTTTCTCTTTTTATCATTATTAATCACCTAACTATAGTATATAATAAGCGCAAAATAAAATCAATATATTTTTCTATAAAAAAACATAATCTTATTTATCGCGAATTATTTTTCTCTTTTAATATAAATTTATTTACTTAAACAAAATAACTCTTATCCAAGTTATAATTTAATTTTTTCACGACTATTTCTAAAATTTAATATTTATTCATATATATTATTATGAAAAATAATTTTATAAAATCAACTATTATATTAATATTTGGGGGCTTCATAACTAAAATTTTAGGAATGATTATAAAAATAGCCTTAACTAGAGCCATATCAACAGAAGGAATAGGAGTATATTCTTTAGTATTACCAACATTTAATTTATTTATTACTCTCTGTTCCTTAGGACTACCAATTGCTATATCTAAACTAATAAGTGAAGGTGAACATAATAATAAAAAAATGATTCTCTCTATAATACCTATTATGTTAGCTTTTAATTTTATTCTTATGATTATCTTATTTGCTATCTCCCCACTTCTTAGTACTTATCTTTTAAAAAACAATGATACTTATTATCCTTTAATGGCTATTGGTCTAACACTACCATTTATCTGTGTATCATCTATATTAAAGGGGTATTTTTTTGGTAAAGAAAAAATGTTTCCAGCTACTCTTTCTAACATAGTTGAACAATTAGTAAGACTAGCCCTAACTGTTACTATAATTCCTAATCTTATGCATTATTCTCTATCTATTGCTATCTGTGGTGTTGTTTTAATTAATATTATAAGTGAATTTTCATCTATTATAGTGCTAATAGTATTCTTACCAAAAAACAGCTATATAAGTCCTAACGACTTTAAATATGATATACCATTACTAAAAGACTTATTAAATATAAGCATTCCAACAACAGGAAGTAGACTCCTAGGCTCTCTTACCTACTTCTTAGAACCAATTATCCTAACTTTTGTCTTAGTATCAGTAGGTTACTCAAACAAATTCATAACAGTAGAATATGGTATTATTAATGGCTATGTCTATCCATTATTACTATTACCTTCTTTCTTTACCTTAGCAATATCCAATGCTCTACTTCCTGTTATATCTAATAGTTACAATAAAAAGAACTATAACTATTCTAAATATAAAATTAAACAAGCTATAGTTCTATCTCTAATAATTGGAGTACCTGCTACTCTATTATTTATGACTATACCAGAATATTTCTTAAATTTAATCTATAATACTAATGAAGGTGTTACTTATATTAAAATGATAGCTCCTGTATTCATTCTCTATTATATCCAAGGGCCTCTAACTGCAAGCATGCAAGCTATGAATATGGCTAAACAAGCAATGATAGGAACATTTATAGGGGCAATCATTAGAATAACTCTATTATTCTTTTTATCATTTTTAAAAATAGGATTATGGAGTCTTATTATATCAAGTTTAGCTAATATAATATTTATAACTATACAGCATGCTTATTACGTAGTAAAAGCTTTAAACAAAAAAATAATTTATAAACAAATTTAATTTTTTTATCGCAAGTTATATTATATTAAATAAATAAGAAATAAAAGAGATAGAAAATCTTAAAGCAAGATTAACTATCTCTTTTATATTCTTCTAGTTCTAATCTTATGAATAGAACTTTCTAAATTATTACTAACTCTTATCTTTAATATAGTACCAGCTTCAATATCATTAGCATCCTCTATATTATTATCAATCATAATAGTATTAATATCTACATTATGATTTATAGCAATATCTAACAAAGTATCACCAGGTTTAACTATATACTTAGTAAATTTAGTTTCTTTATTACCAGGTATCAATATAGTCATACCAACACTAATACTATCAGGATCCTCAATATTATTATAACTAG
The DNA here is from genome assembly GCA_944351345.1 of uncultured Bacilli bacterium. Taxonomy (GTDB): domain Bacteria; phylum Bacillota_I; class Bacilli_A; order RF39; family UBA660; genus RUG11198. The sequence continues at coordinate 23,429 of CALVPO010000002.1, forward strand.
CTAATTCATCTACACTAACATTATACTTATAAGCAATACTAGATAAAGTATCACCACTAGCAACAACATATTCAATATCATCATTACTACTCTTAGTACTCTCATCAGTAGTGGTAGTAGTAGCTATTTTTTTATTTCCAGATGATTTAACATTAGAGTACAATACAATACCACTAGCAGTAAGTGTAGTTGCTAGTAGAGTATATGCTATCATTTTCTTAGAAGGTCTCTTTATAGCTTCTACTACTCTATCTTTCAAATCTTTAGCATCCTTAGACCTACTACTTACCTTACTCTTAAGTAAACTAGCCTTATAAACACCATTAGCAACAAAATCTACTATATTATCTTCTATGTTCTTAAACTTATCAAATATAACACTAGATTTAATTCTAGAAGACTTACTTCTATTAACCTTAGGATTTTCCTTATAGTTAATATGAAGTCTATCTTCTACCCTATCTTCATTATCAGGAATAGCAAACTCTGTATCCGTAACCTTACCAACAGTACTATCATATTTAAACATATAATAATTACCACGAGCTAGACCGCCATCAACATTTCTAACTTCGATAGTATCTCCATTACTATCAATTAAATTAAAATCATCTTCTCCTATATTATCTTGTGGTGTATGACCTATTATCATAATAGAATCTTTACTAGGTAGTTCATCTTTTCTATAATCATCTTCATATTTTCTAAACCAAAATATCTGAGCATATCTGCTATTATAATTATAATCTTTTAAATTATAAAAATCACTTAAAGAAAACAAAGGATTAGTATCATATATCTTTTGATTAAATAAAGCATGAGCAAAACAATATTTTTGTCCATCCACCTCATGTACTCTTTGTATAGGTAAATTACCTAACCAATTAATTAATTTTTTAAATTTATAAGGGTCTTCGTATCTTAACTGATTAATATCAGCAAGAGTTGCAGTACCACCATTATAACTAATAGTATCAGCATAAGAATAAGCAACATCATCATTGTGACTAATAGCATAGCCATATAATAATTCATCATGATTACCAGGTATATATACTACCTTACCACTATCAGATAATTCTTTTATCTCAAGTAACATATCTAAACCACCAGTACCATCACCATATGGACCTCTATCAGTAACATCACCTAATATAACTACCTTATACCCCTCATCTATATATTTATATATCTTCTTCATAGCCTCTTTATTAGAATGAAGATCACTAATAGCAACAAATGATTCATTTTTATCCATAAAATAAACTTCCCCCTTTCTAAAACGGGCAAGTTCTATTCTATAATAAATATATACTATTGTCAACTATAAATTAATTGTACTTTACACTTATTCGATATATAGATAAAGTAATATATATAATAAAAACCAAGAATATATTATATATAAATAATAAATATAAGCAATTATTGATACTACAGTTTATATCAATAATTGCTTATTTCTTCTATATATTAATTAGTTTTTACAATATATGGACTATTTACAATACCATTACCATCTATAATCTCTGTTTCAGGTTTGAGTGAAATTGATGGACGTACACCATTTGCAATAGTCACTCTATTGCCAGTCAATTTACCCAAAGGGTGCACAATTAACCCACCACCACAATAGTCTATAAAGACGTCTGGCGTACCAACCCATGTTGGTTGTTCTAAATGACACGGTTTTATCATCGTTAATTTCATACTGATAACTAGAGCCAACTTTTAAAATAAAGTTAATCGTATTAGGATAAATATTTCCATCTTCATCAACTTCTCCAACAATTACCTTTTCAACTAAATTATTAAAAGTTTCTTCATTAAAATCATTAATTGTCTTAGGGGCTGATAGTATTTCTTCGACTATTTTTAATTGCTTAGAAATATCTTTATTAGTTTTTAACCTATTTTGATAATTACTAATTTTATCATCTATCTCTTTTATTTTATCATTAATTTCTTTTTCTTTAGATAAATAAGCATTTTTATTCATATAATCATCTAGCTTCATATCTATAAGATTAGATAAACGATTTTCTAATGTTGCTTTTTCTTGCATAAGTTTATCAATATTTACTTCATTATTATCTTCACTTAATGTTTCTTTAATTGCAGTTAAAAGTTTATCTTTAGTCTTATGTTTTCGTTCGATAATAGAATTATATATTTGAATAAGCATCTCTTTTAAATTATCTTCTGTTACAAAAATTGAATGATTACAGTTTTCAATATAAGTGATTCTTCTTGAACAAGCCCAGTAGATTTTACGTGTTCCATCTTTTCTTTTTTCATTAACTCGCCTAACGTAGTTTGCACCACAAATACCACATTCTATCTTGCTACTAAAAACATATTTTAGACTGTACTTACCATTATGCTTTTGTCCGTCAGGAAGCATTTTAACACTTCTTCTTTGATAGATTTCTCTTGCTTTATTCCAAGTTTCTCTATCAATAATAGCAACATGATGATCTTTGACATAATACTTTTCTTTCTCGCCAAAATTAATAACCTTTTTATGAGTAAGAGGACTTACTGAATATGTTTTTTGATTTAATAAATCGCCAACATATTTTTCGTTCTTTAAAATTGTTCTAACGGAACTAGGTCGCCATTTCTTGCCCCTATGGGATTTTATGCCCTTTTCATTTAACATTTTAGAAATTGTATAAGAGCCTATTCCAGAAATATACCAATTAAATATATCTTTAACTACTTCTGATTCTTCTTCATTTATTTCTAACTCTTTTGTATCTTTATTCCAGTTGTAACCATAGCAACCTACATTTCCAACATACTCTCCACGTTTCATTTTAGCTTTAAGTCCTAACTTAACATTCATCGAAGTTGATTCACTTTCAGCTTGAGCAAAAGCACTATATAAAGTTAAAAACATTTCGCTATCCAATTCTAAAGTATGAATATTTTCTTTTTCAAAATAAACATCAACTTTATGTTCTCTTAACTCTCTAGCATATTTTAAAGTATCTAAAGTATTTCTAGCAAAGCGTGAAATAGATTTTGCAATGATAATATCTATCTTACCATTTAAGGCATCATCTATCATCCGTTGAAACTCTGTTCTATTTTTAACTTGTGTTCCCGAAATACCCTCATCGGCATAAATACCTACAAACTTCCATTTTGGATTACTTTTAATCTTATTGGAGTAATGTTTAATCTGTGAATTGTAACTATTAATTTGTTCATCAGAATCTGTACTTACACGACAATAAGCACATACTTTTTTAGTATTATTAACGATTTCTTCTTCATTAGTTTTGAGATTAGCTTTAATAATCTCAACTTGTGCCATTTAACCTCACTTTCTATATATATTGAACAATATATTTTGTCCTCGTACATATTATACTAAATTTTTTGTAACTTCTGTAGTATTTATTAATAAAATCCCTTTATTTTTTTCTTTAAAACATAAAATTGTTTATCTGTAATAATATTTAATTCTTTTAATTTAACTAAAATTGATAAGTTAATAGTTTCATCAATGATATTATCAATTTCTAATTGTGTTAGTTTCTTTTTATCTGTCAATATTTAATCCCCCTTTCTAATAATTTTTTAACTATAATTTTTCATAACTAATCTCATTCCTTTCGTTATATACTATCGATATTCTTTTAATAGTTCTTCCATTTTCTTTATTTCTTCTTCTGTTGCTGGTGTATCCTCACATCTTTTTCCATTCCAAACTAAAACACCATCATCATCTTCTCTGATATGTGGTGCTTTTCTACCATTTAAAATTTCTTCCCTATTATTTGCCACATCAGTAACCGTAACAAAACTTTTAATTCCTTTATTTTTATCAATGTAAGAGTTTAAATAACCTTTAACATAGATCTTGTTATCTTTCACAAAATAATCTTGATAAACATTATAAAGTTCTCTTGTTATATTTAAACTGACATAAACATTTTTATCTTCCTTTGTCGTGTATTTCTTTGTAGTAATACCAAACTTAATATATTTATCATTAGTATCAGTAATCGCATTAATAACTCCTGATATTATGACTTCATTCAAATTACTATCTTCATAACGCATTTACCAAATCCTTTCTATTTTAGTTCTTTAAATATAATTAAAATATTTATTTATTATACTTATCTATTATTCTTATTTATTTTAGTAGAAATATCGTGCTATAGGGTATAGTAATATTCTTCCATAGAGTATAGAAGTATTTTGCTATACATCATTTACTAGATAGATGTTTCTTTGATAGTTTATTGTTTCAACTCTAATATAATTTGCTCTTTTTAAATTGCTTATGGCTTTTGATACTGTTCTTTTAGATAAATTAATTTTTTTAGAAATATAATCATTACTGGCATAACAATAGCCTAAATTATTTGTAAGTGCTTTAATAATTCCATATACAAGTTTATCAGTTGAATTAATAGAATTACTTTTAACTATGGAACTTTCAATTACTATACAGTCCATAGTGTTTAAATTCCTATTTCATAATCTTTTTCTTTCAAATCTTCAAAATATGAAATTTCTTTAGTTGTTTCATCATAGTTAAAATATAAATGTTTATCATCTTTATCAATTACTTTTAAATTATTACGATCAACAATATAAACATTAAATTTACCCATATTTAAGTTTTTCTTTAAATAATCTAAAATATAAAATTGTGGTATGGTATCAACATTATTTTTTAATATATCTTCATTACTTAATAACCTCATCGACATTCTCCTTTCTCTTTTATTTTCACAACAAAAAAACTTGTATCATCTACAAGCACATCTAAAAAACAGCAATATTTCCCATAGGGCTTATTTTAAATCCTCCCTTTAGGATTTTTTGAAATAACACATATATATTATTCTTTAATAGTTCTTTGAAATATGTCTTATTTCAGACTCTATTCATTCTATTACTAGAATAGGTACTAACATAAGCCTTATATCTTACTGTACCTTACCTAACTAACGCTTGGTAGCTCTTTAGTTAAGGGTTATGGTGTACATACCATTGGAATATTCTTGATATACTAGATATTTAGATTGTTCTAGTTTATCAAGGTTTTTCCTCAAACCTTTGTTAGTAATTCTAACGGTTTGTTGTATCTCCCCTACATTTATATCTGTAAAGTATCTATTATAGCCTTTGCTATAAATGTAGGAGTAGATGTACTTGGCTTCCTTTGGAATAGATTTATCTTTCCAAATACTCTGCGGTACTCTAAGTTGGTCTTTAATCATTCATAGATTTCCTCCTCTCTGTCTTATGAGTACTGATGTACTCGCTTGATGAATTAATCTTAACATAGTAAATACTAACTTGTCAATACTCTTTTATTCATTTTCTTTCATTTTGTTGACTTTTGTACTCATTTGGTGTATTATTAGTGTGTGAGGTGAAACAGATGACTAGTGATAAAACTATCGGTCAAATAATAGCCGAAGCGAGAGAAGAAAAAAATCTATCTCAAAGAGCTCTGGCAAAACTTGCTGGAATCAATAGTTCTGGTTTATCTAAAATAGAAGCTGGAGAAAGAGAACCTAGTCCTAAAATATTAAGAAAAATTAGTAAATATATTGATGTCAATTATAATGATTTAATGTATAAAATGGGATTAGGTATTGAGGTCAGTCCATTAAATCCCTTTATAAAAGATTATTATTCAAACTTAAAAGGACAAGAACTTAATGATGCCGAAATAAATGTTTTAGGAAATAAGCAAAATCTTGAAAAATTAGTTTTATCTTGTGAAAAAAAATTAAATGACAAAAA
>CALVPO010000003.1 GCA_944351345.1 uncultured Bacilli bacterium
CCTCTAAAATTACTAGTTTTTTTAGATTTACTTAAAATATTGAGTTTATAACTGAAATTTAGTTTTGAAATCAACCATTTTTACTAGGATCAAGCAAAGTCAAACTAACCTTATGCCTATCCAAATTAACATCATCAACCCAACAAGTAACAATATCTCCAACATTAACAACCTCCATAGGATGCCTAATATAATCACGAGATAACTTAGAAATATGAGCAAGTCCATCATCATGAAGCCCAATATCAATAAACACCCCAAAGTCAACAACATTTCTAACCGTACCTTCAAGCTCCATACCACGCTTAAGATCCTCTATATTCAAAATATCACTCTTAAGCAAAGGCTTTTGATAATCATCTCTAAAATCTCTATTAGGCTGTTTCAAACACTTAATAATATCTTCCAAAGTATACTTATCAATTCCGTTATCAGCAGAATATTTTAAAGTATCAACCTCATCTAACTTCTTAACTAACTCCGAAGAACCAATATCTTTAACATCAAATCCCAAACTATTAATTAACTTTATAGCATCCTCATAACTCTCAGGATGAATAGGAGTCTTATCCAAAATATTATCTCCATCAATAACCCTCATAAAACCAATAGCTTGCTCATAAACCTTACTAGATAAAATTTTCTTCTTTAAAATCTCAGCTCTAGATTTAATCTTACCATGTTCTTCCCTATATTTAATAATCTTATCAATAGTACTCTTAGTTAAACCAGAAACATACTTAAGTATAGAACTACTAGCCGTATTAATATTAACCCCAACTGAGTTAACAGCCTTACTAACAACAAAATCCAAAGATTCATTCAATTTTTTCTGATTAACATCATGCTGATATTGACCAACACCAATACTCTTAGAATCAATCTTAACAAGCTCACTCAAAGGATCCTGAAGACGCCTTCCAATACTAATAGCACTTCTCTCTTCAACATGCAAATCAGGAAATTCACTAATAGCAAGAGGACTAGCCGAATATACAGAAGCCCCAGCCTCACTAACTATTATAAAAGATACCTTTTTAGCCGTATATTCATGACACACTTCAGCAACTAATTTCTCACTCTCACGAGAAGCTGTCCCATTTCCAACTGCAATAATATCAATATCATATTTACTTATTAAATCCTTAATAAACTTCTTAACTTCTTCCCATTTATTATGAGGTTCATGAGGATAAATCTTACTAATATTTAAAATCCTACTAGCAGGATCAATAACAGCTAACTTACATCCTGTCCTATAAGCCGGATCAAATCCCAAGACAACCTTATCTTTCATAGGAGGAGTCAAAAGTAATTTTTCCAAGTTCTTTCCAAAAACATCAATAGCTCCCTCTTCAGCTAACTCTTTTAATTCAGACCTAACCTCTCTCTCAACACTAGGAAAAATCAATCTCTTATAACTGTCCCTAATAGCCTCTTTAACCAAATAAGCAACACAAGACTTATCATTTTTAATAATTTTTTTATCAAACCAACTAAGAACATATTCTGTATCAATATCTATTCCAATACTAAGAACCCCCTCTTTTTCTCCACGATTCATAGCAAGAATCCTATGAGGTTTAATATACTTAATTTTTTCACTATAATCATAATACATCTCATAAATATGTTCATCATCTTGAGCCTTCTTTTTCATCTTAGAAGTAATCATCCCATAATTCATCATATTATGTCTCAAATATTTACGATAACTAGCATTATCACTAATCCATTCAGCAATAATATACTTAGCCCCCATAATAGCATCATCACTACTCTTAACAGCCTCATTTATATATTTAGAAGCAACCTCATCTATATTAATATCCATAGGAAAACTCATAATAATCTTAGCTAAAGGCTCTAATCCATTCTTAATAGCCTCCGTAGCCTTAGTTTTCTTCTTTTCTTTAAATGGCCTATATAAATCTTCAACCTCAACTAATTTTTGACATTTCATAATATCATTCTTTAACTCATCGGTAAGTAAACCTTTCTCATCAATTAGTCTAATAACATCTTCTTTTCTTTTCAATAAAGATACCTGATAATCATAAACTTCACTAACTTTCCTAATTTGTTCTTCATCCATAGCCCCTGTAGCTTCTTTTCTATATCTAGCAATAAAAGGTACTGTATTACCTTCACTAAGTAATTTAAGTACACTCTCAACTTGTGTATTCTTAACATTCAAAGAAACAGCAATTTCTTTAATAATATCTTGATTCATAAATACTTCCTCTCTAACAAATAATTATTTTCTTGACCATTTAATTATATCATTAATTAATAAAAATAAACTAAAATTCACTAATAATAAATTTTTATACCCTTACACCTTCGGTTGAATTATTTATAATCTAATTAAAGTATTAATAAATTAAATAATATTAATATCTAGTCTAACTAATTATTATTTTTTCTTAACCTCAATATCAGCATATCTAATACTATCACTACCATATTTATTTCTAATATCATCTAAAGCTTTCTGTAGTTTCTCATCTTTATCACTACTAGAATTATCTTTATTATTAGAATCAAACAAAGATAATTGTTTATCATGCTTATTACTAACATTTCCTACACCAACACATAACCCCCTAACATAACTATCAGCATTCCACAGTTTATCAAATAACGAACATGCATATTCATAAATATCACTATCACTACTAATTCCATTATTTAAAGAAACTTGTTTACTAACTTTTCTAAAATCACTATATTTAATCCATATATTAACAGAATATGCATATAACTTTTTATCCCTTAATCTCTTACCCGTATCACAAGCTAACATCTTAAGAACTTTATATATTTCCTTTTTATCACTATAATTATAAGGTAAAACAGTAGAAGAAGACACACTCTTAGGATCTTCCTTTTTAGCATCAACACAACTATTATCTATCCCATTAGCAAACTCCCACATAAGCTTACCATGACTCTTAAACTTCTTTATAAGAATATCTACATTATAATTAGCCAAATCTCCAATTGTCTTAATTCCCATATCCTTTAATTTAGCAGTAGTACTCTTACCAACCATAAACAAATCATTAATAGGTAATTTCCACATTTTATCCTTAATTTCATTATCAAAAAGAGTATGAACCCTATCAGGTTTAGTAAAATCAGATGCCATCTTAGCCTCTAACTTATTATTACCAATCCCAACATTAACCGTAAACCCAAATTTATTCTTAATATCATCTTTTATTTTATAAGCAACCTTAATAGGATCACCAAAAAGTTTAATAGAACCAGTATAATCAAGAAAACACTCATCTATAGAGTATCTTTCTATAATATCAGTATAATTAAGTAAGTACTTATACATCATATCAGAATATTTCCTAAAGACCTTAAAATCTCCCTTATATACTTCCAAATAAGGACACTTACGTCTAGCACTATATAAAGATTCTGCTGTTACAACACCTCTAGCTTTACATGGATTACTCTTAGCAGTAACTATCCCCCTTCTAGCATCCTCATCTCCCCCAATAACAGCATATCTTTCTCTAATATCAACATGAGATCCATTCTTAAGCATCTCAACAGCAGTCCATGACAAAAAAGCATTATTAACATCTACATGCATTATAATTCTCATAACAATCACCACTAATTTTATTATACCAAACAATTGTTTATTATGAAATATAAACCCTATAAAAAAACAATAACTATCTAACACCAAAAGTGTCAACTAAATATCATTACCATTATCATTTAACCATTTTTATGATATAGTAGTATTAAGGCAAATGTTTTTTTATAATTTATATAACAAAAATAATTAAGTTAATAACTCTAATATAATTATTTACATGTTTATATAGTATTTGTATTATTAGGAGTGTGATAAGTAACATGGAAAAACAAGCCCTAAAAGTATTAAGTATTTTAGAAGAAAATGGTTATAAAGCATATATAGTAGGGGGATATGTAAGAGATAAATTACTAGGAATAGAATCTAATGATATAGATATATGTACTAGTGCAACCCCAAAAGAAATAAAAGAAATATTCAAATCATCATCAAGTCCTAATTATGGTTCTGTTAATATAACATATAAAAATATTAATTTTGATATAACAACTTTTAGAAGAGAAATAAAGTATTTAGACAATAGAATACCAATAAAATTAAAATATATAAAAACAATAAAAAAAGACTTATTAAGAAGAGATTTTACTGTCAATACTATCTGTATGGATTCTAAAGGAAATATATTAGATATGTTAAATATAATGGATGATTTAGATAATAAAATAATAAAAACAGTAGGTAACCCTAGATATAAATTAAAAGAAGACGCTCTAAGAATATTAAGAGCAATAAGATTTGCAACCACTCTAAATTTTACTATAGAAGAAAAAACCAAACATTATCTAAGTTCTTATAGCTATTTACTAAAAAAAATATCATATCAAAGAAAAAAACAAGAACTAGATAAAATATTTTCTAGCCTAAACAGAGAAAAAGGCATTAATTTATTAATAGAATTAGGTATTGATAAACACTTAAATTTAACTAACTTAAAAAAAATAACCCCTTGTCCCGATTTAATAGGAATATGGACCCAATTAAAAGTAGATGACATATATCCATTTACCAAAAACGAAAAAGACCAAATGAAAGAAATTAGAAAATTATTATCACTAGATATTCATGATAAATATAATATATATAAATTTGGCCTATATAATTCAACAGTAGCATACCAAATAAAAAAAGAAAGTATTACTAAATTAAACAAAGTATATAAAGATTTACCAATTCATAATCAAAAAGATATAAATATAAAACCAGCTGATATTCCAAAAATACTAAATAAAAAACCAGATAACTACATAAAAGAAATAATGACTGCTATTGAAAAAGCAATAATATATAATAAATTAGATAATGACTACTCAAACATTGAAAAATATATATTAGATAAATATAAAAAAGATTAATTATTAAAAAGAACTAGTATAAAATCTAATGAAATATTATAGTAGAAACAAAAAGTTTAATGACTATATATTAAATATTGGTAAATTATAGAAATTATCTCTATCAAAAAAATTACTAATATAAATAAACGATGAAGATATAATTTCTAAAATAATAATAAAAAGAAAAAATTAAAAATTAATAAGTAATATAACAGTAATAATTATAATATATAACACCTTATATAAGTGTGTTATTTTATTACTATATTTTCATAAAATATCTTAACAAAACAAAAAAATTATTATATAATCATAATTGCAAAGGGATGATATAAATGAAAAATATAACAACAGTATTAAAAATAATAATAATAGTCATAGCTTTAATTTTTATAGGTGTTTTTTCACTATCTTATACTATAAATAATAATAATAGTTATAAAGAAAGTATTATTACGAATATAAAAAATAATTATAATGTTAATGGTGATATTACTTATGCTAACTATTATGGCAATTATTATATATTTACAACTAATAGTAATGTAATAGTATTAACTAAAGAATATAAAGAAGTACTAAATGAAGATATAAACAAATTAGCAAAAAATACTAATAATTATGAACTTATATATAGAACAAACAAACTAATGTATGAAGACACTACAGTTAAAGATAATAAAGTAACTTATGACTATTATGATGCTAATACTTATAAAAAAATATCATCAACAACCTTGGAGCAATAAATGAATAATAAAGTAATTGATATATTAAAAGAAAAACCCATAATCATCCCTAGAGTATTATTTAAAAACTATAAAAAATTAAATATAACAGAAGAAGAATTAATTGTTTTAATATATATAGTTAATTTAGGAGATAAAATTGTTTATAACCCTAGTATTTTAACTGAAGACTTAGACATAGACAAATATAAAGCTATGCAAATATTAAATAATCTCTCAGAAAAAAACTTAATAACTATAAAAGTAGAAAAAAATGATAGAGGACTTAGTGAAGAATATATTTATGTTGATGTCTTATATAATAAACTATTTAGTATAATACTAGAAGAACAACCACCAGAAAAAGTAGCAAATACTGATCTATTCAGTCTATTTGAAACAGAATTAGGAAGAACTCTATCACCAATGGAATGTGAAATAATAAAAGAGTGGATTAGCAGTGATTATACAGAAGAACTAATAAAAGAAGCCCTAAAAGAAGCTATATATAATAATGTAAGAAATTTAAAATACATAGATAGAATATTATATACTTGGAAAACAAAAGGAATAACAACAAAAGAAGATGTTTTAAAAGACAAAAGAAAATATAGAAAACCAGTTATGTCTTCTAATGTCTTTGACTATAACTGGCTAGAGGAAGATTAATATGAATGAAGTATTAAATTATTTAGATGAATTATATCCCAACGCTTATTGCGAATTAAATTATAACAAAGACTATGAACTTTTAATAGCCATAGTTCTAAGTGCTCAAACAACTGATAAAAGAGTAAATAAAGTAACTAAAGTATTATTTACTAAATATAAAACTTTAGAAGAATTAGAAAACGCTAATTTAGAAGACATAGAAAATATCATAAAAGAAATAGGCACTTATAAAAAGAAAAGTATCTTTATCAAAGAAATAGCTAAATCTTTAGTGCATGATTATAACGGAACTGTTCCAAACAATAGAAAGTATCTAGAAACCTTACCAGGAGTAGGAAGAAAAACCACAAATGTCTTCTTATCAGAATATTATAAAGTGCCATCAATTGCTGTTGATACTCATGTAGAAAGAGTATCCAAACGACTTAAATTATGCAAACAAAATGCGAGCGTAAAAGAAGTAGAAGCATCTTTAACTAAAAAAATACCAAAAGAAAGATGGATAAAAACCCACCATCAACTAATATTTTTCGGAAGATATCACTGCAAAGCTATGAAACCAAACTGTGATTCCTGCAAATTACAAAAAATATGTAAATATTATAAAGATAAAAATAAATAAAAAGTATGAAATCCACATTTTTGTGGAAAATAAAATTAATAAAATGTTTAAATCTCCAAACTTTATACCATATTAAAAAAGAAAGGAGATTTTTATTATGGAAAATCAACAATATAATGAAGTACCAAATATTATTACAGGTAAAGACCTAGATTATCTAAGCGACATGTTTGAATGGAATTATGGAACACTAAAAAAAGTAAATGCAGGAATTACTTGCGTAAAAGATGAAGAAATAAAGGATATTTTAAAAGAAGGTTATAATTTATTTAAAAATAATTTAAATGTTATTTCATCTATTTTAAGAGAAGGAGGCCAAAATGAATAACAAAATATCAAATCCTAAAACGGAAGTACCACCAGGAATAAAAATGAATGATAAAGATTATCTAAATTGCCTCTTAACCTGCTTAAAAGATATGACAAAAAACTATACAATCGCTATGACTGAAGCAAGTAATGAAAGCCTATATAAAAGCTATAATTCTACATTCCAAGAATTAATAAAATTACAAAGAAAAGCCTTTGAATTAGCATTCAAAAAAGGCTGGTATTCCCTAGAAAAAGCAGAAACAAATAAAATAGATGAAAAATTAAATATGCTCTCTAAAGAATACCAAGATTTAAATATAGACTAATAAAAAATTGCTATTATTTTTATAAACAAATAGTAATTTTTTTAATTTTTATATACATACAATTGTTCTATAATTATTGACTTTATATCTTTAAAATGCTATGATTAAACTATCAAATACAAGAGTAAAAAGGAGTGTAAAATGATAGAATACATAATACTAGCAGGTTTAATCATATTAATTATATTAGTAATAATTTCCATATCCAAAAATGTCAACGAAGCCAAAATAACAGAAAGATTAGGTAAACTAGAAACAACTACTGTTAAGGAACTATCTAATTTTCAATTAGAACTTTTAAAAACTATGAATGAAGAATTTGATAAAACTAATGAAATGTTAGAGTACCGTTTAACTATTATGAATGAAAAAGTAAACGAAAGGTTAGATCAAAATTTTAATAAAACTAACAAAACATTTACTAGTATCCTAGAAAGATTATCTAAAATAGATGAAGCTCAAAAGAAAATAGACAATTTATCTACAGATATTGTATCCTTACAGAGTATATTAACTGATAAAAAAACTAGAGGAATATTTGGTGAAGTAAATCTAAATCATATCTTAGTAAGTATTTTTGGTGAAAATAATAATCGCATATATCAAACTCAATATGCTTTTCCTAATAACACTATTGCCGATGCTGTAATATTTGCACCAAAACCTCTAGGAACTATTGCTATAGATTCCAAATTTCCCCTAGAAAACTATAGAATTATGGTTGATAAAAATAAATCAAAACTTGATAGAGATTTAGCAGAAAAACAATTCAAAATAGACGTAAAAAAACACATAGACGCTATAAGTAGTAAATATATAATACCAGGTATAACCTCATCACAAGCAATCATGTTTCTACCAGCAGAAGCTCTATTTGCTGAAATAAATGCTTATCATCAAGACATAGTAGATTATGCCAATAAAAAAAGAGTTTGGTTAACTTCTCCAACAACTCTAATGTCTTCATTAACTGTAATTCAAGTATTATTAAAAAATATGGAACGTGATAAATATTCTAAAATTATTCAACAAGAATTAAACAAACTAGGAATAGAATTCTCTAGATATAAAGAACGTTGGAATAAACTATCAAGAAGCATAGAAACAGTAAATAAAGACGTAGAAAATATTAATATTACAACAGATAAGATAACTAAAAGATTTGAATCTATCTCTAATGTAGAAATAGAAAATCGTAATTCTTTAGAATAATTACCTAAAAGAACAATTAAAGAAATAAAAATATTTAATATATAAATAAAAATACGTGTCTTAAATTTAACCTAAAGAATATTATTTATTAGGTGATACTTATGATGCGTATTTTCTTCTTTTTAGTAGGTTTCTCCCTTCTAGTAATAGGCAATACATTTATAATACTGTATTCAAATCTCTTAACTTTAGGGTATAATTTCTCTTTTTATGTTAACTTTATAACTAGAAGAATAGAGTGTTATTATTCACCGATAGGCTTCATAATAATATTATTAACATTAATAACAACCAAAGGAGATAAAAAAAATGAACTATGTATATGATATAATTTTAAACTTTCAAGATAATTATTACAATTTTTTTGAATGGAAGAAGGAAGATAAAATAAGAAATATTCCTAAAATATCCTTATATAGAGTATCAGATAAAGACATGTTAATTCTAAAAAACAACAAAGTAAAAGTATCTCAAGATTTTATAGATAAAATAAAAGAAGATAACAAAAAATATAAAAAAATACTTTGTTTAGTATCAAATGCTAAAATAGCAATTGGACTCTTATTTGACACAAATGGTAATTTAAAAAAAAGAAGTAGTCTAATTTTTGAAGAAGAAGATGAAGTAATAGAAAGAGTCCAACATTTAAAAATAACACAGATAGAATATGAAGAAAATATTATGGCTAATGAAGAAGATGATAATAAATTAAGAATAGAAAAAGAAAAAAAAGATACCATTACAAACTATATTACCAACACTAATGATACCTTAACTCTAAAATACTTATATTATGAATATTTTGAAAAAGAAATATCTGATATATCCACTATAAAAACAACCCTATTAAAAGAATTATCTAAAGAATGGAATATAAAACAAAAAAATCTCTATGACATAGTTGATTTATTAACAAAGTCTAAACAATAATCTAACCTTATTGTGAGCGACTTTTTTTCTTTTTCTTCTTATTTTTATAATGCTTATCAATAATTGTATCTAAATAATTATAATTAATATCTAATCCATAAAAAGAATTTATATCATCTAAAAAAATCATAGCAGCATAATATCCAAGATCAAAATCATCTTTAAACCCAAAAAGCAATTTATCACAAATATTATTAATAACTTTCATTCTTACTAACATATCTTTATCATGACGTAGTATACACTTTTTCAAAATCGATAAATTAATACCATTATTATTACTTTCTAACAAACTTAATATTTGCCTTAATTCATAATTAAAATAATTATCTCTAAATTCTTTTGGAAGTAAAAAGTCTCCTTTAACATCTACTAATTTACCAGTATCTTTTTCTATAATCAAAAAGCAAATCTTATCATATTTTTTAATTAAAAAGTTATTCTTTCTAGTAAACAATTCGACTGCAATACAAGACTTATCTATATCAAGTGATTTTTTTATTTCTCTAAAATCCATATTATAATCTATATTAATATATTGACACTTAAAAGAATCTATTTCATCACAGTTTAATCTATCATTAAGCTTACTAAAAGTCATAGTATAAAAATTATCATCAAAATCCATATTTTTAGAACTATCATCACTTAATAGTCTAGAACCAGAAAATTTAATCTTATACCAACTTATAATTTTTTCTATTAATTCTTCTGTCTCTTTATTATTTAATTTTCCAAAAGATAATTCACTTTTCTTTTTCGTGTTATTATCTTTTTGTATCTTAATATTTTTAGGAAAATCCTCAACAACTAAATTTTTAACAAACATAAAACCACACCCCTTTACTTTTATTTAATCTCTTTTAGAATATTTACACCCACAATAATCTTGTCTATATAAATTAAAAATTTTAGATAATTCAATAGATCTCTTATATCCATTTTTCTTTTTAAAATCAGAAACCAAAAACTTAATATTATACTTATCCTGTAATTCTAGTCCAATCTCATTAATTAAACTACTATTTTTATAAGGACTAACTGTAAGTGTTGTTCCAAAATAATCATATTTAAGTTGACAAGCCCTAGCAGCAGTCTTATCTAATCTTAATTTAAAACAGACAGTACACCTATTTCCTCTCTCAGGCTCATTTTCCAAACCTTTAATTAATTCTTCATAAACATTATTATCATAATCACAATAAGCAACTTTAATATTACCATTTAATCCCATTTCTTTAATTAATCTAATTTGTTCCTCCTTACGCTTCAAATATTCACTAACAGGAGATATATTAGGATTATAATAAAAAATAGTAATATCAAAATACTTAGCCAAATACTCAATAACATATGAAGAACAAGGTGCACAACAACTATGTAAAAGCAACTTAGGTTTCTTTTCATAAGAACTAATTTCTTCTAAAATTTCTTCTAATAAATTACTATAATTAATTTTCACCACAACCACCTTCTAAAGTATAACATAAATTAACTATAAATAATCATTGATGTTACATATTTTTTGATTTTTTTACACAAAAAATGTCAATAATATCAATAAAAATACTAAAAAATAAAAAAGTAGTTAACGTAGTAAAAAATTTTTTTGAACTATCTAACATAATTCTACCTTTTTTTCATAATATTTAGTGTAAAATATTTACAAAAGATAATATTCTTGATAAAATTAACTTAATGGAGATGATAGTTATGAGTATCATAAAAAAAGAAAAAACCAGAGAAATTCCATTCAAAAATTATATTTATTTAGCCCTAATTTTATTAGCATCCGTCTTTGTAATATTTTATTCATATAGATGGTATGAAACATATAGAGAAAGCAAGTTGAATGTTAGTATAATGAATGACTACTTAACCGTTATAAATTATAACGAATTAGAAGATTATATCACAGAGAATAAAGATGCTGTCATATATGTTTCTGTATTAGGAAACGAAGAAATAAATAAATTTGAAAGTTCATTTAAAAACACAATTATGGACAATAATTTAAAAAAATCTATGCTATATTTAGATATAACTAATGAAAATATAAATGAAATAAAAGAAAAATTACAAATAAAGTCAAATTTACCATGTATAGTAGTATACACAAATGGTGAAATTACTGATACATATAGCATTGCCGAAGATAACTATAACTCAAAAAATATAGTTAAATATCTAAATAGAATAGGAGCAACCGACGTTGATTAATATAGTATTATACGAACCAGAAATACCACAAAATACAGGAAATATTATGCGCACATGTGTAGCAACTAACGCTAAACTCCACCTAATTGAACCATTAGGTTTTAAAATAAATGATAAAACAGTCAAAAGATGTGGAGTTAATTATATAGATAAGTTAGATTATACTATTTATAAAAATTTTGACGAATTTAAAGAATTAAATAAAGGCGATTACTATTATTTTACTAGATACGGAAAAAAACCTCATACTGAATTTAATTTTAGTGATAAAAATAAAAATATCTATTTAATATTCGGTAAAGAATCAACTGGAATACCTAAAGAAATATTAAGAGAAGAATTAGATAAATGTATTAGAATACCAACAACATCTAACGTTAGAGCCCTAAATTTATCTAATTGTGTTGCCATAGCAACTTATGAAGTTTTAAGACAACAGAACTACCCTAACTTATCAAAAGTAGAAACTCAAAAAGGTGAAGATTGGTTATTAGAAGACTAATCTTTTTCTATTTACATAAAATTACAAAAATGTTATAATGATACTGGTGATTTATTATGAAAATAGATTACAAATTAAATGATATTGTAATAATGAAAAAACAACATCCATGTGGAACAAATAAATGGCAAATAATAAGAGTAGGAACAGATATAAAAATAAAATGTTTAAACTGTAATAGAACAATAATGCTACCTAGAGTAGAATTTAATAAAAAGATAAAAAAGGTGGTAGAAGATGAAAAAAAAGTTAAATAAAATAAAGAGAGTAAAACTTCATCCAGCACTAGTCTTTCTACTACTAACATTCATAGTTATGATAATAAGTAGTGTTGGTGGAATATTAAATATAGAATCAAGTTATTATACCGTAAATCCTGTATCGGGAGAATTAGAAACACAAATAGTTAATATAAACAATTTATTTAATAGAACAGGTATTCAATATCTAATAAGCAATTTATTAACTAATTTTACTAATTTTACGCCATTAGGAACTCTAATACTAGGATTAATGGGAATAGGCGTAGCATATAAGTCAGGTTTCTTAAATACTTTAAATAAAATGATATCAACAGTATTACCAAGAAGATTTTTAACTTTTTTAGTAGTACTATTAGGAATAATATTTTCAATGTTTTATGACGTGGGATATGTAATATTACTACCACTAGCAGCAATTCTTTTTAGAGATTTAGGAAGACATCCATCTGCTGGAATATGTGCAGCTTTTGCTGGAATAACCTTTGGACACGGCGCCAATATCGTAGCCAACTCTCTTGATAGTACACTAATATCATATACAAAAGATGCAACAACTATATTGGATGCAACCTATAAATTAGAAACAAATGGTAACATAATATTTATGATAGTAAGTACAATCTTAATAGCATATGTTGGTATGATAATAACAGAAAAAATAATAATACCAAAACTAGGAAAATATAACTTTGATAGCTACAAAGAAGAATTAATTAAAGAACCAACAAAAAAAGAGAAAAAAGGCGTAATAATAGCAATATTAGCAATCATTTTAATTCTAATACCATTAATATATTGTATTATTCCAGGCCTACCATTCTCTGGACTATTACTTTATTTAAAAGATACAGAATATGTCAACCAATTATTTGGAACTAACTCTTACTTCTATCAAGGTTCAGTTTCTATATTCTCATGCCTATTAATGTTAGCAGGTTTAGTATATGGTTTAAGAGTGAAAACTATAAAAAATAATAAAGACTTTGTTGATGGCATGAATTATTATCTAAAAGACTTATCATCATTACTTGTATTAATATTTTTTGCCGCACAGTTTTGTCTAATCTTTAGACAAACCAATATAGGAGTATTTATAGTATCTTATGTAACAAATATTCTTAGCAATTTAGAATTAACAGGAATAACTCTAGTGTTAATAACATTTGCAGTAGTAGCATTATCAAGTCTCTTAGTACCAGCAACATCAACAAAATGGGCAATATTATCACCTGTAATAGTACCAATGTTTATGCAAAGCTCTCTAACCCCAGAATTTTCACAAGTAGTATTTAGAGCAGCAGAAAGTTCTCTAAGAGGCATAACTCCATTATTCACATATTTTGTAATTCTAATTGGTTTCCTACAAATCTATAACAATAGAAAAGAAGAAACAGTAACAATATCAAGAGCCGTATCCCTAATGACACCATACACAATAGCATTTACAATACTATGGCTAGTAATAGTAATAATATTCTTCATCTTAGGATTACCAATAGGAATAAACACAAACGTAACCCTATAAAATATGCAAGTATCTAATATTTGCATATTTTTTATTTATATCAATTTAATTAATTATCTAACAATTTACCTTTCTTGATATCTACTATCATTTATGTTAAAATGAATTTAATTTAAAATTATATTTAGAAAGAAGGAATTTAACATGAGCTTAACAGCAGGTATAGTAGGCCTACCAAATGTAGGAAAATCTACTTTATTTAATGCCATAACAAAACAAGAAATATTAACAGCAAATTATCCATTTGCAACAATAGAACCAAATGTAGGAACAGTAATCGTACCAGATAAAAGAATGGATGTGCTAGAAAACATGTATAATCCTGATAGAACAATACCTACAACATTTGAATTTACAGATATAGCAGGATTAGTAAAAGGTGCTTCCCTTGGAGAAGGGTTAGGAAACAAATTTCTATCACATGTAAGAGAAACAGACGCTATAGTTGAAGTAGTAAGATGTTTTAAAGACGATAATATAATTCATGTTGATGGCGAAGTAGATCCCATAAAAGACGTAGAAATAATAAATATAGAATTAATTTTATCAGATTTGGATATAATAAATAATAGGATAAACAAAATAGGAAAAAAAGCTACAACAACTAAAAATAAAGATGACTTAAAAGAATATAATCTATTAACAAAAATAAAAGAATCACTAGAAAAAAATATTCCTATCAGGAACATATCTCTAGAAGAAGAAGAGAAAAAAATTATATCTTCCTTTAATTTAATAACAGCAAAACCAATAATTTATGTAGCAAACGTTAAAGAAGAAGATATTCTTAATGAAGAAAATGAACTAGTTCTTAAATTAAAGGAATATGCTAAAAAAGAAAATGTTGAAGTAATCACAATCTGTGCCAAAATAGAAAGTGAATTAGCAGAGTTAGAATTAGAAGAAAAAGAAGAAATGATGAAAGAATTAGGAATAGATGAAAGTGGTTTATCAAAATTAATCAAAGCAACTTATAAATTACTTGGTTTAGAAACATATTTTACAGTTGGTTCTGATGAAGTAAAAGCATGGACTTTTAAAAAAGGAATGAAAGCTCCAGAATGTGCAGGCTTAATTCACACTGACTTTGAAAAAGGCTTTATAAAAGCAGAAGTAATGAGCTATCAAGACTTAATAAATTGTGGCTCAGAACTAAAAGTAAAAGAAGCAGGAAAAATGCGCTTAGAAGGTAAAGATTATATTATGCAAGATGGTGATATATGTCATTTCAGATTTAATGTATAAGAAAAGGGGAAAAACATGTTTACAAAACAAGAATTAGAAAAATATTTACAAAAATGTTTATCAACAGGAGCCGATTTTGCTGAAATTTTCTTAGAAGAAAGCAATTATAAAACTATAAAACTATCAGACGAAGTTATTCAAAACGTATATAGTGATTATATTAAAGGAATAGGAATTAGAATATGCCTAAAAGACAAAACAGTCTATGGCTGTACTAATAATATACAAAATATTGATAACATAATAACCAGACTAATTAGTAATTTTTCAGAAAAACCAATAAATAAAAATATAAACTTACAAGAAAAAGTAATTTATAAAGATAATATAAAAATACCTCATAACAAATATTCAATAACCAATAAGAAAAATTTATTATATAATATAAATGATATAGCAAGAAAAGAATCAGAAAAAGTAAATCAAATAGAAGTAAAATTAGTAGAAGAAGATGAAAAAATTATAATTGCTAATACAAATAATCTTTATACAGAAGATAATCGTACACTAACTAGATTATCTATTACTACTTTTGTAAAAGAAAATGATAAGATTGAAAAAGCTTATATAGCTCCAGGATTTAAAAAAGGCTATGAATTCATAGATGATGTAAATATAGAACAAATGACCAAAGAAACAGTACATAACGCTTTAGAAAAATTAAGTGCTAAAGAATGCCCAAGTGGAGAAATGCCAGTAATAATAGGTAATGGCTTCGGCGGAGTTATATTTCATGAAGCATGTGTCCATTCATTAGAAGCAACATCTGTAGCCAAAGGAAGCTCTGTATTTAGTAATATGTTAGGTAAAACAATTGCCAGTCCTAAAGTAACCATAGTAGATGATGGAACATTAAAACATGAATGGGGAAGCCTTAACATAGATGATGAAGGTGCTCCAACTAGAAGAAACATTTTAATAAAAGAAGGTGTTTTAACAAGTTATTTAATTGATTATATAAACAGTAAAATTATGAAATCACAACCAACATCATCAGGTAGAAGAGAATCTTATAAATTTTCACCAACATCAAGAATGACTAATACTTTTCTATTACCTGGAACAGACAAAATAGAAGACATGATCTCAAGTATCAAATATGGCCTTTATGCCAAAAATTTAGGCGGTGGCTCTGTTAATACCTCAACAGGAGACTTTAACTTCGCAGTAAATGAAGCTTACTTAATAGAAAATGGTCATATTACAACCCCAGTAAAAGGAGCTAGCTTAATAGGAAATGGTTCTGAAATAATAAAAAGAGTATCTATGGTAAGTGATGATTTAAAATTAGGAACAGGAATGTGTGGAAGTATCAGTGGTAATATTCCAGTAACAGTAGGTCAGCCAACTATAAAAGTTGATAAAATCTTAGTAGGAGGAAAAGGAGAAAAAGTTAATGTATAAAGAATTATTTAAAAAGGCTAAAGATAATAACTTAGAAAACTTTCAAATTTTAGAAATATCAACAGAAGAATTAGATATAAAAATATTTAATGACCAAATAGATAAATTTGAAACATCATACATTACTAAATATATAGTAAGTGCAAATTATAATAATAAAGACGTAAGAATAGTAACAGAGAAAATAGATAATAATATTATTGACCTACTAAAAGAACAAGCTGAATATATAGATCTTGATACTCCAGTAAGAAAAATAACATTAGAAGACATAAAAGAAAACAAAACTTTTAAAATAAATGATCCAAGTAAAATAATAGAAAGAATGCTAAATTTAATAACACTAAAAAAGCAATACAAAAATCTAAAAGAAATAAATAGTTATTATACAGAATCTATTACCAAAAGAACAATAATCACTAGCAAAAATGAACTTTATGACATCAAAAAAGAAATATCATTTTCAACTGAAATAACAGTAAGTGAAAATGAAAAAAACTCTACTTCTTATAAAACTAAAATAATAACAGATGATAGTGATATAAATATTGAAAAAATAACAAAAGAAACAATAAATAATGCTACTGATAAATTACACTACAAAGAAATAACTAATGGTACATATAAAGTAATACTAACAAGTGAAGTAATGGGAAGTATACTAAGACATTTTATAAATTTATTCTCAGCAGACAGCATTCAAAAAGATACTTCACTTTTAGTAGACAAACTCGGAAAAAAAGTTTTCTCAGACAAAATTACTATAGTAGAAGATCCAAATAATTCAAAACTATTAGGCAAAAGATTATTTGATAATACCGGTAAAAAAACAAGTTATAAAGAAATAGTTAAAAATGGTATCTTTACAAAAGCCTTATATGACAGTAAAACTGCTAAAATAGATAAGGTAGAAGTAACTGGTAACGATTATGGAGAAATTAGTGTAAGAAATATGTATATAAAACCAGGTAATAAATCATTAGATGAATTAATAAAATCTATAGATAAAGGTATACTAGTTGATTTTGTAGGTGGACTGCATGCCGGAATTAATCCTATTAATGGCAACATATCTATTCAATCAGAAGGATATTACATAGAAAATGGCCAAAAGAAGTATGCCACAAAATTATTTATACTAGTAACAAATATTATGGAATTACTAAATAATGTCATAGATATTAGCAATAATATAGAATTTTATTATCAAGATACAGCATCTCCAGATTTACTACTAGATTCTATTAAAATATCAAAATAAATTAGAAAGAGGAAAATTATGGATAGAAATCAAATAGAAGAACAATATAAATGGGATTTAACAAAAATCTATAAAAATATAGAAGAATTTAATAAAGATTATGAAGAAGTATTAAAACAAATAGAAGAATTCAAAAAAAATGAAAACATAATGTCAACAAGTGCTATAAATTTTTATAATACATTAAAAGAGTATTTTGAAATATCAAGAAAAATAGAAAAAATATCAGTATACTCTCATTTATTATTTGATGAAGATAAAAGCAATAATGATAATCAAGCATTAAACGCTAAAGCAACTACTTTAAGTGATAAATTTATAAAAGCCTCATTTTTTGTAACACCAACAATATTAAAAAAAGATTATAAAGAAATAGAAGCGTATTATAAAGAAGTACCAGAGCTATTAGATTATGAAATAATCTTAAAAAATGAATATCGCTATAAAGAACATACTCTATCTGATATAGAAGAAAAATTATTATCAAGTATATCTAAAATTTTAAATAATAACTATGAAACATATGGACTATTAAAAGATTCTGATTTAACTTTTGCAAATATTCATGACGAAAATGGCAATCTAGTAGAACTAACAGAATCTAATTATTCAATATATATAGAGTCTCAAAATAGAAAAGTAAGAAAAGAAGCTTTCACTACCCTATATAAAACATATAAACAATTTATAAACACTTTTGCAGCAACCATTTATGGCAATATAAAAGAAAATATAACTATAGCAAAATTAAGAAAATATCCATCAACCATAAATTGGTGCCTATTTCCAGACGAGGTAGATGAAAGTATTTACAATAACTTAATAAAAATAATAAATGAAAATTTTGATATACTATTTAAATATTATGACTTAAAAAAAGAATTATTGTCTGTTGATGAATTACATTTATACGATATTTATACTCCAATAGTAAAAAATTATGAAGGAAAATATCCTTTTGATGAAGCTAAAGAAACAGTGTTAAAAGCTTTATCAATTTTAGGAGACGACTATATAGAAATATTAACAAAAGGAATAAAAGATAGATGGATTGATGTATATCCAACAAAAAATAAACGAACAGGTGCTTATTCTAGTGGCTGCTACGACACAGCACCATATATATTATTAAATTATCAAGATAAATATAATGATATGTCTACACTAGCTCACGAAGCCGGCCACTCTATGCATAGCTACTATACAAGAACAAACAACCCATATCAATACGGAGATTATTCTATATTTGTAGCAGAAGTAGCATCAACAGTAAATGAATTATTACTAGCTAAATATTTATTAAAAACAAGCCAAAATAATGATGAAAAGTTATTTATTTTAGATAATTTAATGACTCTATTTAAGTCAACAATCTATAGACAAGTAATGTTTGCAGAATTTGAACAAGATATCTATTCCTGTGCTGAACAAGACGTTCCTCTAACAGCAGATTATCTCTCAAACAAATATTATGAATTAAATAAAAAATATTTTGGAAAAAATGTTGTAGTAGATGACGAAATAAGATATGAATGGGCAAGAATACCACATTTTTATTATAATTTCTATGTTTATAAATACGCAACTGGACTATCAGCAGCTTGCCACATAGTAAACGATATAATATCTGGAAAAGAAAATGCTGTAGAAAATTATAAAAACTTTCTAAAGTGTGGTAAAACTAAAACACCATTAGAATCATTAAAATTAGCAGGTGTTGACTTATCTAAAAAAGAAGTTATCGAATCTGCAATAAAAATGTTCAATGAAACAATTGAAGAATTTAAAAAAATTTATAAAAGTAGCAAATAACTTGCTATTTTTATATTCTTAAATTAAAAGAATATAATTATTGTGTAAACAATTTGTAAAGTGGCAGAAATAATCATTGAATTAACTAAAAAAAAGAAGTAAAATAAAAAAAGAAACCAAAATTGGGGGTGAAAATTATGAAAAGTTTTAATGATACTATAAAAAAAAGAACTGAAATAGCACATTCAATTAATTTATTAAAAATAATTATCTCTAGTATAGAAGCATATCCAGAATTTGCTAGAACACTAAAAGTATCAAAATTAGACGGTGAATACTTAAATTCAGAAGTAGAACAAATAAATAAGACATTTCATGAAGACCATGAAAAAGTTAATATATCATGTATAACAGAATTAAAAAATAATATTTATAAATTAGAAGAATTAATGAAACTTAGTTTAGACAAAAGATTAGATTATAATATAGAAAAAAGAATAAATTATCTAGATTTAAAAGGGATAAAAAAAACGTATGATCAAGAGAAAAAGTTTAAACAAAAACAAATTGCAAATCAGAAATTAATAATAAAATCATTTTTAGAACAATTAGATAATTCTCTACCTTTATACCTAAAATTAGAAAAAAAAGATAATAATTATATATTAACAGAAATATTAAATAATAAAATAACTCTTAAAGAAATATTTAAAGAAATAAGTATAGATAATATAATAGATGACTTAAAATTAGAAGATTATGAATATTATTATTATAACGAATTAGGTAGCGATCCTCTAGATAATTCATATAAAGAACTATATATATATGATACAAAAGAAGAAAATTTAAAAAAATTAAAAGCGATCTATCCTAATATTATAATAGCAGAAAAATTAACTAAAATAACTAAAGATAAAGAAAATAAACTTATAAAAAGTACTATAGAAGTATCAGAATTACTTCTAAAAATACATCAACTTCAGAATTTAAAAGGATTTTTAAGAAAAAAAGAATATAATTTTACTATAGATTATATTGATAAATTAATAATAAATATAGAAGAAAAAATAGAAAGATTAAAAAATAAAATAAAAAAGAAAATTACTCAAGAGATTTCTAAAATAAATATAAAAGAATCACTAGAAAATAATGTAACATCAGTAATAGAATTAATTAGACTAATTATTGAAGTTACTAATGCTGAAGCAAAAAAACAATTTAATTATGATTTACAAGAAATAAATTATAGAGAAATAATAAAACCAGAATTAATTAATTATCAACAAATACTTCTAAAAGAAAATTATAATATTATTATACCAATTTATGAATTACAAGAACTCATATCAAAAAAAAGTGATTTAAATGATAAGAGCAATAAAAAAAACATATCTAAACACACAAAAAAGCTACTAAAAAAACTAATACGCAAAAATAAAAAATCGTGAATTTTTCTTTACTTATTATTATTTTATATGATATAATACCAACTGAGCGAAAGCTCCTTGCCTGAAGAAGGCCGTATAGACCAAAAGGAGGTGTAACAATGAAATATGAAATAATGTTCATTTTAAGACCAGACATTGAAGAAGAAGTTAGAAAATCAACTGTAAGTACTTTAGAAAAAACATTAACAGACAACAAAGCAACTATAACTTTATCTAAAGAATTAGGTCAAAAAGAATTTGCATACGTTATTAAGAAAATGAAATCTGGTTATTACTATCTATACAATATCGAGACTAGCGATGATAAAGCAATCAAAGAGTTTGATCGTGTAGCTCATATTGATGAAAATGTAATAAGACATTTAATTTTAAAGATCGAAGATTAGGAGATATAATAGTATGAATAAAGCAATTTTAATTGGAAGATTAACAAGAGATCCAGAATTAAGATACACTAGTTCAAATAGAGCTGTATGTCAATTCACTGTTGCAATTGATAGACCATTTACTAATCAAGCAAGCGGTCAAAGAGAGGCAGATTTTATAAATGTAGTAGCTTGGGACAAAACTGGAGAAAATGTAGGAAAATACATGACCAAAGGTAGATTAATTGCTGTAGAAGGAAGAATCCAAACAAGAAATTACGAAAATAACGAAGGTAGAAGAGTATATGTCACAGAAGTAGTTGCTAATAATGTTCAATTCTTAGAATCAAGAAATGCTCAAACTATGAATAATAATTCAATAAATTCGATGCCAGAACCACCAATAGAAAAAACACCTTATGATTTTGCTAATGGCAGCGAAAAAAATGAAACAGAACAAACAATGGATACAGAAAATGATCCATTTGCATCTTTTGGTGAACAAATTGAAATAAGTGACAACGATCTACCATTCTAATTCTAAAAAGGAGGAATAATAATGGCAGAATTTCGAAATAAAAAAAGAAAAAAAATATGTCACATGTGTGCTGGTAAAACAGTTAATTATAAAGATATAAATATTATAACAAAATATATCAGTGAAACTGGAAAAATATTACCAAGAAGATTTACTGGTACTTGTGCAAAACATCAAAGAGAAGTAGCAAAACAAGTAAAATTAGCTAGATTTATGGGATTTATACCATTTTGCAAATAATAAGGGAATTAACTCTTATTTTTTTTATAAATATATTTAAGTAAGAAAAAACATATAATATACAAAAAAATAATAAATATATATATAAATTTACCATAAAAATTAAATATATTACTTTATTTATAACTTATATATGTTAAAATATAAACAGGCAAAGGAGTGATATATATCAAAAAGTGTACATTAATATATAATCCTAACTCTGGTAAAAAAAAGGTAAAAAAATATATTCCTGAAATAAAAGAAATATTAAAAAAATATAATTATGAAACAGAAATTATATCTACAAAATACAAAAAACATGCTATAGAAATAATGAAAAATTTAAGTGATGATATAGATTTAGTAATGTCATTTGGAGGAGATGGAACATTTAACGAAATAATGACTGGTAATTTAAAAAGAAAAAAAAGGTTATTATTCAC
The DNA here is from genome assembly GCA_944351345.1 of uncultured Bacilli bacterium. GTDB lineage: Bacteria > Bacillota_I > Bacilli_A > RF39 > UBA660 > RUG11198. Next base: position 22,950 of record CALVPO010000003.1, read on the forward strand.
TCATATACCAGTAGGAACTACAAATGATATTGGAGCAATGTTAGGATACAGCAAAAATATTATTGAAAATGTAAAATTATCTTTAAAAGGCACTGTAAAAGAATTTGATATAGGTACTATTAACCATCAATATTTCATGTATGTAGCAGGTATTGGAAAATTTACTAATTTATCATATGAAACCCCAAGAAAATTAAAAAAACAAATAGGACACTTAGCATATATAAAAGAAGGAATTAAAACATTTTTTCAAAAAACAAAATTATACGATATAGAATATGAAATTAATGGAGAAAAATACAGAGGACTCTTTTCTTTAGTACTAATATCAAATGCTAATCATATAGCGGGAATAAAAAATATATATAAAGATATTAAATTAGATGATAATAAATTTGAAATAGTATTTTGTAACCTAAAGAAAAAGAAAGATATAATAAAAACTCTATATTTTTTAACTATGTATGATACATCAAAAGTACCAGGGTTCTATTTTTATAGAACAAATAGCATAAAAATAAAAATACACAATGCTGAGGACGAAACATGGTGTATAGATGGAGAAAAATTAGACAAATCAGTTAATAATAAATATACAATAAGTATAAAAGAACATCTAAAAGTATTAATTCCTAAAAAAAATATTAACAAATTATTTGAAAAAAATTAGATTAGAAAATAAAAATCTAATTTAGTTTTTTGTCTAAATATTTAAGCTCTTTTAAGACTATTTTCGTATAATAATAATATTAAATTATTATTATTAATAACATTAATTATTGATATATATATTTATACTTTAATCCAATATTTAATCTAGTAATGAATATTTTACATCTAGACTAAATACATTAATCACAAGTAAATAATATATAATAAATAAAGATATATGATATAATTCAAATAGGAGGAAAAAATGAAAGAAGTAAATGAACAAAGACAAGATTATTTAAGTTGGGATGAATATTTTATTGGTATAGCGAAATTATCAGCAATGCGAAGTAAAGACCCAAATACTCAAGTAGGGTCCTGTATAGTAAAAGACAACAGAATATTATCAATAGGATATAATGGAACTCCCAATGGTTTTGAAGACAAATTCTTTCCATGGAAAAGAGAAGGTGATGCCTTAAAAACTAAGTATTTATTTGTATGTCATGCAGAATTAAATGCAATATCAAATTTTCGAGGAAATAAAAAAGATTTAGAAGGTTCAACTCTATATGTAACATTATTTCCATGTAATGAATGCTCTAAATTATTAATCCAAAACGGAATAAAAGAAATTGTATACTTAGAGGACAAATATAAAGATACAGAAGGAGTAATAGCATCAAAAATGATGTTTGATGAATGTGGTGTAAAATATAGAGAATTTCCAAAAGAAAAAAGAAAAATACTAACTTTAAAGTTTTAAGATATCAAAATTAAAATGATATCTTTTTTACTATAGAAATTATAAAAATGTAAAATCAAACAAAAACTATTTACAAATTAAAAATTCATATGCTATAATCAAACTATAATACCAAGGGTATTATCAAAGTAAATCTACAAAGGAGGCTAAAAATGTTAAAATCGAAAGTAGGTTATAGTAAAAATGCTGACGCATATGGAGCAGGTGTGGAAACTGCAAAAGTAGCATCCGAAGGTATAAATCCTAAAATAGGACTACTATTTAACTCAGTAGGATATGATCAGAAAAAATTCATGGAAGGAATCAAATCAGTTATGCCAAATACTGATGTTATAGGTTGTACAACATCAGCAGGAATCTTAGTATCAGATGGTTATATGATTGATGATGCTGGAACAGCTGAAATGCTAACTTTAGACGATGAAGATATGACTGTAGCATGCTATGGTATGGCAAAGAAGAAAAGTGCTAGAGAAACAGGTCGTGAAGTAGCAATTAAAGCTTTAGAAAAAGCAGGTCTAGATTATGCTCCTGATTATTTCTTTATGAGTGCATCACCAGCTGAAGAAGAAGAATATATAAAAGGTATCCAAGATGTAATAGGAAGAGTTCCATGTTTTGGCGGAAGTGCCGCAGACAATACAGTTGAAGGAAAATGGTCTATATTTTATAATGATACAATTTTTAATGATGGTGTAGTAGCAGCTTTCTTCTATACTGCCAAAGATATAGCAACTGTTTATACAGGTGCATATAATGAAACAAAAGATATGGGTATCATAACAAAATTAAATAATGTAAGAGTTTTAGCAGAAATTGATGGAGAACCAGCATTAGATAAATATAAAAAATGGAGAGGCCTAAAAGATGAAGATGTAAATGGAGGAAATCTTTTAGTAACTACAATTACTAGCCCATTAGGTGTAAAAGATAGATTAGGAAATCTTACTGCAATTAGACATCCAATGAATGGTAATGATGATAAATCAATGAACATTGGAGCAAACTTAGCTGAAGGAACAGCAGTAATAAGAATGGAAGCAACAGTAGATGAATTAATTAATTCTACAGGTAAAACATTAAAAGAATTAAAGAAAAAATGTCCAAATGCTGGAGCATATTTATTAATTCACTGTGGTGGCCGTCGTCTAGGAATAGGAGACAGAATGAATGAAGTTTATGAACAACTAAAAAAAGAAGCTGGAGATGTTCCTTTCATAACAGTATTTACTTTTGGTGAATATGGATATACAGCAGATGATCAAACTAACACTACAGGTGGATTAATGTTATCATTTACAGCATTTGAAAAATAAGAATAAAAAGATAAAAAGGGATTAACTAATAAGTGGTCTAGCACCATTTAACTATAAATAAAAAGCACGAATTTAAGTTCATGCTTTTTTGCTTTTCCACAATCATGTGGAAAACACAAATTTATTCTTCCCAATTACTCATAGCACCAAGATCATATACATTCTCATACCCCAAATCATTTAATATCTGTAAAGCTTGACTACTCCTATTACCACTTCTACAATAAACAATCACAGTAGAATCCTTACTTTCAATAACTTCACTAGCACTATCTTCATTAATATTATCAACAGGAAGTAACAAAGCACCATCTATATGTCCTTCATTATATTCCTCTTCACTCCTGACATCAACAAGAATAGCATTTTCATTAATCATTAATTCCTTAGCATATACATAATCAATAGTACCATCACTATTTAACTTACTATCAGTGCCACAACCACATAAACAAAAAATAATTATAACAGAAATAACAAAAATTCTCTTCATTTTCTACTACCTCCTAAAATATTTTAACATATAACCTAAAAAAAATAAATAAAAGAATCATAATAGTCCATACTATAAACAAAGGAGGCTACTATGACTCAAAATATAACAACTTATTATATTCCACAAAATTTAAATATAACTAAAGGAAAAATATATGAATTATATTATAGTAAAGTAAGTAATCTAGATTTAACATCCATAATAGAACAGAAAAATATTAGTTTAAATGGCATGCTACAACCAAATAAACAAATAGTAGAACCAACACCATCAGCTAATAATCCCATTACTATTTCACCAGAAGAATATAACGAATTATTATCTCTAGTAGATAATACAACAAAATTATATAATCAAAGTAGAGAATTAGTAAAAAAATTAACCAAAGGAAGGACTAACTAATGTCAGAAATAAAAAGAATATCAACTATATTAGCTAATGGGACAAAAGTAGACTACAATGTAATATTAACATTTAAAAGCGTCTTATCTGGAAAAAACTATGTAGTATACACAGATAATACATATGACCAAAATAAAAAAATAAGGTTCTATGCTGCTATATATAATCCAGAATTACCTACTCCATTCATAGGAGAACCAGCAACTAAAGAAGAATGGAATGAAATAGTAAGTGCAATAGATAATGTAATACTACCCAAATAATAAAATTGTGATTAAATATCACTTTTTTTATTTTATATATTATTAAATATGATATAATATAAAACGAAAGTGAGAAATAATTATGAAAGAGTATAAACAATTAGGAGCATACGGATTAATAGAAAAAAATAATAAAATACTACTAATAAAAAAATATGGTGGCCCATATAATGGCAAATTAGACTTACCAGGAGGAACAATAGAATTTTGTGAAAAACCAGAATCTACATTAAAAAGAGAATTAATGGAAGAAGTTGGAATTGAAGTAACTAATTATCAGCTATTTAATGTAGATTCTATATCTTTTAATTGGAAATATAAAGATAATTTATTAAAAGTACATCATATAGGTATATTCTATAAAGTAACAAAATATAAAAATAATATAAAGAAAAATATAACAATAGATAAAATTAACGATGATTCACTAGGAGCAGATTTTTACGATATTAATAAATTATCAAAAAACAACCTATCTGCTATTGCTATTATTGCTTTAGAAAAATTAGGATATAACATAAAAAGTTAAAAAAGAGTTGAAAAAACACCAAATATATGATAAATTATATACAGACACATATTTTATAGGGGTGTGGTATAATGGTAGCATAGGAGTCTCCAAAACTTTTGATGGGAGTTCGATTCTCTCCACCCCTGCCATATGTTAATAGCTCCAAAATTATTTGGAGTAAATATATATTTTGACCATAGGAATAAAGGGTTTCTATGGTTTTTATTTTACCTTAGAAAAGAGGTAAAAAAATGAAATATATAGTTGAAAAATTAACAAAAAGCGAAGAATTAGAGAGTAAAATTAAAGTATTATGTAGTTTTAAAAGTATTAAATTTAATATTAAGCAAGGAAGGATAATATCAATAGAAAATACTAATATAAGTTTTATTGTTCCTCATAAAATCATTTTAGATATAAATAAATATAAATTTTATTTTGTTTGATTGATTTTTTAGTAGTTATATTATATTATATATATAAGGTGATTGTTTAATGAATATAGCAAAAAAAAATTTAAAAGGTTTTAGTTATTTTTGTGCTTTCGTTATAGTATTTGTTGTTATTCTTTTTGTTGTTATGATGTTGTGGCCTAGTGGAAATGAAGAAAATTCTTATAAAATTAGAGAATTGGTTATAACTGATAGAGAGCAAGCGAGAGAAGAAATGGAAAAATATCTTCTAGAAAAATATGGAAAATCTTATGAGGTTAGTTTACCAGCTAGGACAGATACGGGAAATTTTCATGCATACTTTTATAATCCCTTAGAAAATATGGTTGAAATTGATGTCGAAACTGGTAAATGTAAAGATAGTGGAATTAAATTTATAGTTGAAGATTATTTAAAAGAAAAAATTGAACCAATAATTAATAATAATTGGAATGATAATATAAGCGATTTTTCTGTTTATTTTTTATATGATGTTCCTAGTAAAAATTGGCCTGTTGATAGCAATCCTTTAGATATAATAGAAGTTGAATATATGCAATTTGCACCTGTTATTGTTGTAAATACTGAAAGTATTGATAAAAATGTTGAAGCAAATAAAGTTAAACAACTTCTCGATTTAGAGAATCTTTATAATTTTAACATATCACTTACAATTTTTTATGTTAATAATGAACAATATCAACAAATAGTAGAGACTTATCATAATAGCACTTATACCAAGAATAAATTATATATATGCGTTGGCGATAATTATTATAACAAATTAATAGTTAACTATTTTCCTCGTAAGGAAGAAATAACTACTAATGAGATAATGGAAGATTTTACTAATTAAAATACTAATTAAATCTTTTTTATAAAATTAGAGAGTATAATATTGGAAAATTAATTGTAATTGAAGTAGTTAATGATGGTATAGGTAAAACCACACAAATTAAAGAATTATATAATAAATTGATTAATGATAGTAATAAAGTTATTTACCATCAATGAATAATATTTACAATCCTTTAAATAATTTTATTTGAAACTGATTCAAAGCTTAAAAATATAAGAGCAAGGGGGTAAAAACAAGAAAT
>CALVPO010000004.1 GCA_944351345.1 uncultured Bacilli bacterium
TTAGTGAATCTGATATAGTTTTGGCAGCTGCTAGTGATGCTATTATTATAGGTTTTAATATTAGACCTGACAATAAGACTATGGAATATGCTAAAGATAGAAATGTAGAGATAAGACTCTATGATATTATATATAAATTAGTAGAGGAAGTAGAACAAGCTATGAGAGGTAGATTAGAACCTAAGTTTGAAGAGAAAATAATGGGGCAAGCTGAGGTTAGAAAATTATTTAAATTTTCTAAAGTAGGTACTATTGCTGGTTCTATGGTTACTAGTGGTATGATTAAAAGAGACGCTAAGGCTAGAGTGATAAGAGATGGTGTTGTTGTATATGATGGTGCTATTAATACTGTAGCAAGAGGTAAAGATTTAGTTAAAGAAGTTAAAAACGGTTTAGAATGTGGTATTACAATAGAGAATTTTAATGATATTAAAGAAGGAGACATAATCGAAGCTTATGAGATAGTCGAAGTAGAGAGATAAAAATAGAGAAAAAGACAAATCTCTATTTTTTATTTTATCAAGTTTTAGTGTTGTATAAAATAACTTATTTCTAGTAATTTATATACTAATATAAGATTAATGAAACTTTTTAGAAAAAAATGTTGTAAATTTAAATTTCATGTGCTATACTTATTATAGAATAAAGGTAGGGATATAGATGAATATAATTAAGAAATTTAGTGTTTTTATAGTGATATTGTTATTTTGTATTTCTTTTCCTTTTGAAATTAAAGAAGTTAATGCTGCTAGTGTTAGTACAGGTGGCAGACATATTTCTTGGTCTTCAGCAGGATTAAGCAGCTGTGGTGCAAAATGGAATTATACTGTTTATAAGACTATGGGAAACGGAAATAAAGCTTATTGTATTGAAGAAAGGCAGACATCACCTCAAAACGGGGTCACAAAATGTAATGACAGTAATTGTCCATATGGCGTTGGTCAAGGTAGCAAGGATAAAACATTTGCTGGTGTTGCTATTGATATAATAGAAGAAGAAATTAGTGGCAGTGATAAGCAATATGTATATACAGTTGCAACTTTGAACTCTTATATGGCAAGAAAAGATAAAGTACTAAAAGCAGACAGGCGACCTCAAGATTTTTTGTGTAAAGATCAAGCAAAAGTTTTTAATAAACTATATAATAAAATTGAGGAAACTGCTAATAATATTATTAATATGAAGAACTCTGATATTAAAATTAGTTTTAGTGTTGCTAATAGTAATTTGATGAATAAAATATCAGGCACTAACTACTATATGTCCAATAGAGTTACAGTCAGTAAAACTGATAAAGTTAATGGTTACTCAACTGATTTGCTTGTTGGCTCTACAGATGGTCGAGTTCAATTCTGTTCTTCTACTAATGGCGTAACAGGATGTTCTAATACAACAACAGCTACTAGTTTTTATGTAAAATGTAACGGTTGTAATGCTAATGAAAATATTTCTATAACTGCAAATTCTAAAACTTCTGCTAAGTATCGCTCTGTTGTATTTTATCGTGCTGGTACTGGAGAACAAGACGTTGCTGAAAGAGAAAAGAAAAAAGTAATTAAATCAATAGAAAATAATGCTTCTTATACTTTTAGAACTGCTCCAGAACCACCTGCACCTCCTGAAACTCCGGCACCTACTACATATAATATAAATTTCTATAAAATTAATGATCGTGGTGAATCTATAAGTGGTGCTAAGTTTGATGTTGAATTTAATGGCTCTAAAGTAAATAATGTTAGTAATAGTGGTGGTTTTTATAGCTTTAGTACAGGTACTGTTAATCCTAATGGAAAAAATATAAAAATAACTGAAACATCTTCACCAAGTGGCTATAGATTGCCTGATGATAGAGTTATATTAAATAATACTATAAATTCTAAGGGGGGGTGTTTTAAAAGTAGTGGTTCTTCAGGTACTAACGATGTAGAAGTTACTGGAGATGATGTTAATTATTGTAATAATGTAGAGAAAAAGTGTAAATTAGCTGATACAAATGAATATGTAACAGGAGAAGTTGGAGAAGGAAGTGTTTGCTCAAATATTAGTGCTGAAGTTTGTTATAATCCTGAAGAAGGAAAAATAGATGAAAGTAAGTGTTCTGAGCTTCCAAGTGGTGGAACTGGTACAGCTCCTCCTACCACAGATGCTGGTACAACTCCTACTGATGCTTCTACTTTAACTGATACAACAGGTACTACTACTGATACTACTACTGATACTACTACTGATACTACCGGTAGTACAGAACCTATACCAGAAGATAATGGCTATAAAAAAATGTGTAGAGTACTAGATACAGCTACTAATAAATATAAATATGTTGATCAAGTAGATGGTAAATGTGAAAATTCTCATGTTCCTGCAGGCAAAGAAGTTTGTATGGTAGGTAATAATGAAGTTAATCTTAAATATTGTGATACCGAGGAACGTGCAAATTATTATAAATTTGAATCTTCTAATAATACTTTTAGTTTTACTTTTTCTAATTCATTTAATAACGTTTCTATTAGTAAGAAAGCAATTACAGGCGATGAAGAAGTTGAGGGAGCTGTATTAAAAATATGTACAGATAGTTCCTATAAAGAGGATAAAGAAAAATGCGAACCTGCTAAAAATATAGATAATGTTGATTTGAATTGGATATCTGGTAGTACTGCTGTTACTGTTACAGGACTTCCAGCAGGAACTTATCATTTGGTAGAGGTTATTCCTCCATTCGGTTATCAATTGGCTACTTCTGTTGAATTTACCGTTGATGCTAATGGAGATTATAAAACTGATGGTAAAACTACTGATAGTATTGTTTTGAAAGATACTTTAACATCTTTGTCAGTTAGTAAAATTGATGCATCTTCTAAAAAAGAATTACCAGGTGCAAAATTATCTATTTGCTACTCAACTGCTCCTAGTGATTATCCTATTGAATCAGTTGACGACTCTAAGTATTCTTATGAAAATGAGGAGGGAGTTGAAGAAGATAATTCAGATCAAGATGTTGATAGTTCTGTCGATGATACTGATGATACCGATGATGCAGATAATAACGATATTGAGATGGTTGTTAGCGAAGAGGGGGAATGCATTCCTGTTATTTTACAAGATGGTACTAGAGCATCTTGGACTAGTGAAAATACACCTAAACAAATTATAGGACTTCCAGCTGGCACTTATTATTTAGTTGAAACTACTGCACCTGCTGGATATGCTACTGCTGAATCTATATTATTTACATTAAAAAGAGATGGTACTGTAGTTGATGAAGATGGTAATAAAATTGATAGTAATAAGCTAGTTATGGTGGATAGGACTATTGAAGAGGTTAAAACTGGTAGAGCTATTATGATAATTGCAACTGTTCTAGGAGTAGCAGCCATTGGAGTAGGCACGTATTATTATACTAGAACAACTGGTAACTTAGTTTTTGCTGGTAATATCTCTGATAAAATTAGAAAAAGAAAAATCCATAAATAATATAAAAAGAACTATTAAATCATTGAGCTATTGACTTTTTGATAGTTCTTTTTTTCTTTACTAAAATTATTATTTATAGTATAATTATTCATGTAAAGGGTGATGTTGATGAAAGTTATTTTTATTAAAGATTTAAAAAAGCAAGGAAAAGTTAATGATATAAAAGAAGTTAGTGATGGTTATGCTATTAATTACTTGATTAAAAATGGTTATGCTGTCAAGTATACTAAAACTAGTTCTGATATATTAAAAAAGGATATAGAAAATAAAAAAATCAAAGAACAAAATGATGTAGATACGGCTAATGAGATAAAAAATAAATTAAAAAATGTTACTTTAGAATTTAAAGTTAGATGTAATAATGGTAAAGTATTTGGTTCAATTAGCAGTAAACAAATTCATGATGAATTGGTTAAATTAGGTTTTAATATAGACAAAAAATGCATTAAAATTAAAGATTCTATTAGTTCACTTGGTATGCATATAGTTACTTTAAATTTACATAAAAAAGTTGTTGGCGAATTAAAGGTACATTTGATTGAAAAGTAGGTGTTATAGATGAATAATAGCGGATTACCACATAATATTGAAGCAGAGAAAGCACTTCTTGGCTCAGTTTTTTATTCTTATGGTGCTTTACAGAAAGTTTGTGAAGAAGTAAAAAAAGAATTTTTTTACTTAGATAGTCATAGCAAGATATTTGAGGTAATTCTTGAACTTTATTCTAACAATAAACCTGTAGATGCTACCACAGTTACTGCTGAGGCTATTGACAAGGGATATTTATCTCAGATTGGTGGCGTCGAATATTTAACTAGTGTAATTGAGAGTGTTGCAACAGGTGCGAATGTTTCATTTTATATAGAAACTATTATTAACAAGTTTACTTTAAGACGCATGATTGAAGTAGCAACTAATATAATTACTAATGCAAATAATCCTGATCTTGATGTAAATGAGGTTGTAGATGCTGCTGAGAAAAATATTTTGAATGTCTCTAGTACTAGAAGAACTAGTGAATTTAGGAGTGTTCGTGAAGTTTTAGAGAAAGCTCAAAGTGATTTGGAGTCTCTTGTTAAAAATAAAGGTAATGTTACAGGACTTACAACAGGACTTATTGATTTGGATAATTTAACTAATGGTCTTAGTCCTACGCAGCTTGTAATAGTAGCAGCACGTCCAGCTGTTGGTAAGACGGCTTTTGCTCTAAATATAGCTTGTGCAGCTGCTAAAAGCACTAAAAAGAATATTGCTATATTTTCATTAGAAATGCCAGCTGAACAATTAATTATGAGAATGATTAGTTCATTAGGCCAAGTAGATAATAAAAAATTGCAAACTGGTAGATTGGAGAATGAAGATTGGAGAAGAATAAATGAAGCTATAAGTCAATTAGCGGATACCAATATTTATTTTCATGACGCAGGTGGGGTAACTTCTAGTGAGATAAAAGCTAAATGTCGTAGACTATCTACTATGGGTGAAGGTTTAGGGTTAGTTATCATAGATTATTTGCAATTAATTGATTCATCTTCTAAATATTCTGGTAGTAGACAACAAGAAGTTTCTGAAATATCTAGAAATTTGAAAACTATGGCGTTAGAATTAGAAGTTCCTGTAATTGCCTTATCACAATTATCCAGAAGTGTTGAAAAACGTGAAGATAAAAAACCTGTCCTTTCTGATTTAAGAGAATCTGGTTCAATTGAGCAAGATGCCGATATAGTTGGAGCACTTCATGCACCTGATGTCGAAGCTCCTGCTGATGATAATTTGCCTGTTCCCATTCAGCTTATTATTTTAAAACATCGTAATGGACCTATTGCTACTATAGATATGTTGTTTAAAAAGAAAACTTCAACATTTTTATCAATAAAAAAAGAAGGTGGTTCTAGTGGTAAATAATCAATTTAAAATATCTTATTTTCTATCAATAATACTAGTGGGAATTTTACTCTTTTGTTTAGGATTTACACATTTACAAGAAGATAACCCTATTAGCGTCTATAATGTTTATTTAGATGGTGATGTAATTGGTACAATAAAAGATAAGAATTCATTTGAAAAATTTATAAATAATAAAGAAAAGGCTATAATGAGAAAATTTGGAGTTGATAAAGTTTATATGCCTAATGGTGTTGTCATAAAAAAGGTCGTTACTTATGATAAAAATATTGATAGTAATAAAGAAGTTTATGATAAAATAATAGATTTAAAACAATTTACTATTAAAGGAGTTGTTGTTACTATAAACAAAAAAGATGAAGACAAGAAAAACAAACCTAAAAAGATATATGTCCTAAATAAGAAAATTTTTGATGATGCACTTAGTGAGCTAATTAAGTCATTTGTTGATGATGAAGAATATGAAGCATATATGAGTAGTAGTCAAAAGGAGATTGTTGATACGGGTAGTGTTATTAAAAATATTGATATAGATGAAAAAATAACTTATAGGAATAGTTATATTTCTATCGATAAGAATATTTTTATTAATTCTTCTAAATTGGCTCAATATTTATTGTATGGTACCAATAAAAAACAAAATACTTATATAGTTAGGGAAGGAGATACTATTGAGACTGTTGCAAATGCCAATAAATTGAATGTTCAAGAATTTTTACTTGCTAATTCTGGTTTTAATAGTGAAAATACTCTTTTATATGAAGGACAAGAAGTCAATGTTGGACTTATTAATCCAGTTGTTAATATCGTTGTTGAGGTCAATGAAGTTAAGGATGAAGAAAGAGATTTTGCAGTCAATATAAAGTATGATTCCACTAAACTTCAAGGAACTGAATATGTTTCTCAAGAAGGAGAAAATGGACTTTATCGTGTAAGCCGTGAATACCAATATATTAACGGTCAATTATCAGATACTATCACTCTTAATTCTACTGAATTAAAACCTACTGTTGATAAGATAATTGTCAAGGGAGATAAAGAAATACCAAATGTTGCTGATTTATCTTATTGGGCTTGGCCAACTGATAGACCATATACTATCACTACTTATTTTGGGTATCGTTGGGGATCTATGCATGGTGCCATTGACATATATGGTCCTGGTAATGGTTCAGCTATTTACGCAGCTAATAATGGCACTGTTGAAGTAGCTAAGGGAGGATGCGTTGCTGGTAATTCTTCCTGTAATGGTAGACGTGGTAATTATATTATAATTAATCACAACATTAACAATTATCATACCGTTTATATGCATTTATCTAGTATTTCTGTCAAAGTAGGTCAGACAGTGGCAAGAGGTCAAAAAATTGGAACTATGGGCAATACTGGTGAGGTTTATCCAACGCCTTCTAGAAGTAGTCCTTATAGTGGAACACATTTACATTTTGCTACAACAAGAGGTGATCCTTCTGCTGGCGGACTTAGTGGTAATCCTTTTAATCCCTTAACATTATATTAATGAAAGTAAGAGTTTTATCATCTGGTAGTAAAGGGAATACTACCTATGTTGAATATAAAAATACTAAAATACTAATAGATATAGGAAATAGTTGTAAATATGTTATAAATAAGTTAGGAGAAATGGGGATTAAAAGTAATGAAATAGATGCTATATTTATAACACATACTCATGTTGATCATATAAAGGGACTTAAAGTTTTTATGAAAAAAAATAATCCTGTTCTTTATATTACTAAAGGAATGCGTGATGAGTTAGATTATATTACTAATTATAAAATAATTGATGGTAATAGCTTTTCATTTAAGAATTTAAGTGTTGATGTAATTAGAACTTCTCATGATGCGCCTGATTCAGTTGGGTATATTATTAATGGAGGAGATAGTTCTGTTGTATATATTACTGATACGGGATATATAAATAATAGATATTTTGATCTTTTATATAATAAAAATTTGTATATAATGGAATCTAATCATGATATAGAAATGCTAAATAATTGTTCTTATCCTTTTAAAGTTAGGCAGAGAATACTTGGGGATAAGGGCCATTTGTCTAATTATGATTCTTCTAGATATTTGTCTTTGTTTATAGGTGATAATACTAAATATATTGTTTTGGCGCATTTATCTGAGGAGAATAATACTTGTGAGTTAGCTTATGATACTCTTAAAGAGAGATTAGATGATAGTAATAAGAATGTTGATAAAATAATTATTGCAAAACAGGATGAAGAAACGGAGTTAATTGAGGTATGATAAAGATAATTTGTGTTGGTAAGGTAAAAGAAAAATTTTATAGGGATGCTATAGATGAATATATGATGAGAATATCTAAATATCATAAAGTAAGAATAGAGGAAGTTATTGATAGTAATTTAGTTAAAGAAAAAGAATTGATATTAAAACATATTAATAAAAAGGATTATATAATAACTTTGGAGATATATGGTAATCAACTTAGTTCTTTAGAATTATCTAATTTTCTTGATAAGACTATGATTGTTAATTCTAATATTACTTTTATAATTGGAGGTTCTTATGGGCTACATGATGATATAAAAAAAATAGCTAATTATAAATTATCTTTTTCAAAATTAACTTTTCCTCATCAATTATTTAGGGTGATTTTATTAGAACAAATATACAGAAGTTTTAAAATATTAAATAATGAATCATATCATAAATAAACCTAATGTTAGGTTTATTTCAAAATATCAAACAATTGTTCGAAAAATATTGACAAAGCTTTTCAGCTATACTATAATTGATTTGTACGGTGAGTAAAGGAGACGAAAAATGAACAAGATAGTTGAAAAAGATAAGGCGTTGGCTCAAGTAATAGCAGATATAGAAAAACAATTTGGTAAAGGTGCAATTATGAAGTTAGGTGAGCAAGAGAAAGTTAGTGTTGAAGTATCAAAAAGTGGTTCTCTTGCTTTGGATATAGCATTAGGAGTAGGAGGATATCCAAAAGGAAGAATTATAGAAATATATGGACCTGAATCCTCTGGTAAGACTACCTTTGCCCTACATGCTATAGCAGAAGTTCAAAAAGAAGGTGGAAGAGCAGCTTTTATCGATGCTGAACACTCTTTAGATCCAGTATATGCCGAAGCATTAGGCGTAGATATTGATGAATTGCTTTTATCTCAACCGGATACTGGTGAACAGGCTTTGGAAATATGTGATACTCTAGTAAAAAGTGAAGCTGTTAATATAGTTGTAATAGATTCAGTTGCTGCCTTGGTACCACAAGCAGAGATTGATGGTGAGATGGGGGATACCCATGTTGGATTACAAGCTAGATTAATGTCACAAGCATTAAGAAAGTTATCAGGTACTATAAATAAGACTAATACAATAGTCATATTTATAAATCAATTAAGAGAAAAAGTTGGGGTCATGTTTGGCAACCCTGAAACTACTCCAGGCGGGAAAGCTTTAAAATATTATTCATCTGTTAGACTTGATATAAGGAGAGGAGAGCAAATAAAACAAGGATCTGATGTTGTTGGTAATTCTACTAAAATTAAGGTTGTAAAAAATAAAGTTGCTCCTCCGTTTAAGACAGCAGTTGTAGATATAATGTATGGTGAGGGAATTAGCCATGAAGGAGAACTTATTGATTTAGCAGTTGAAGCTGATATTATTGAAAAAAGTGGTGCATGGTATGCTTATAATGGTAATAAAATAGGACAAGGTAAAGAAAATAGTAAATTATTTCTTAAAAATAATCCAAATATTATGATGGAAATAGAAGATAAAGTAAGAGAAGTATATGATATTTCTAATAAAAAGAGCGACAAGAAAGCCAATAAAACTAAAGATAAAAATGAAAAATAGATCATTTTATTGTGATCTATTTTTCTAAAAAGTATTTTATTTTAAGCTCCAATTTTTTATCTTCTAATATGTTTATTTTTTCTTGCTTTTTTATAAATGTATAAGTACATATAGAAATCATAATAATATTTAATTCTAAGATAATACCGTTTATTAAATATGGATGATAAATAATATTTAGGATATTTATTACAACAGTACTTAAAAATAATATACTACATACAATATAGATATTTCTCTCTATTTTTACAAGTTTTGTTTCTTTATTTAAATTAATTAAATTTTCTTTTTGTCTCATATTTTATCACCCTTTAAAATTTTATGTTGTCTATTTTAGCATTATGATAATTAGTTGTCAATTTAATTAATCAAAGTTGTTAAAAATTTTGTTTCTATGCTATAATTGTTTAGGAGGTTAAAATATGGGCTTATTTAGTAAAATAAAAAATGTTTTTTCGAATAAAAAGGATGAGGTAGAAAAATATGATAAAGGGCTAGAAAAGACTAGAAAAGAATTTATTTCTCAACTTTCTAATTTAAGTCATAAGTATAAGAATATTGATGATGATTATTTTGAAGAATTAGAAGATATTTTAATTATGGCTGATATTGGTATTAATACTGTTATGAAATTTGTTGATAAGTTAAAAGTGAGAGTTAAGAGCGAGAAAATTGTTGATAGTAATTACTTAAAAGATATTATAGTTGATGAATTATTTATTATGTATGTTGAAGATAATGTTATTGATAGTAAAATTCATTTTAGTGAAAGTGGTCCTACTGTTGTTTTATTTGTTGGAGTTAATGGTGTAGGTAAGACTACTACTATTGGTAAGATGGCTTCTATGTTTATTAACGAAGGAAAAAAGGTTATGTTGGTTGCTGGAGATACTTTTAGGGCTGGAGCTATTGAGCAGATAGAAGAATGGGGCGATAGAATAGGGGCTGATGTCGTAAAATCTAATTCCAAGGATCCATCAGCTGTTATGTACGATGCCCTTGATAAAGCGAAAAAAGAAAATTATGATATTGTTTTAATTGATACAGCAGGTCGTCTTCAAAATAAGGATAATTTAATGCGTGAGTTAGAGAAAGTTAATCGTGTTATTAAGAAGATAATACCTGATGCTCCTCATGAGACTTTGCTTGTTATTGATGCTACTACTGGACAAAATGGTATTGTTCAAGCTAAGTCTTTTAAAGAGATAACTGATGTAACAGGTATAGTTTTAACTAAATTAGATGGAACTGCTAAAGGAGGTATAGTTTTAGCAATTAAGGAAGAAGTGAATATTCCTGTAAAGTATGTTGGTTTAGGAGAAGGAGAGAATGATTTAGAAAAATTTGATATAGAAAAATATATATATGGTTTATTTAAGGATTTGTAGGCGATAATGTGGATGATAGAAATTATATTATAGTTCTTTATGATTATTATATGGAGCTTTTTAATGATAAGCAGAGAAAATATTTTGAAGATTATTATTTTAATAACTTGTCTTTAGCTGAAATAAGTGATAATATAGGTATTAGTAGGAATGCTATACATAAGGTTATTAAAAATATGGAGGAGAAATTATATTTTTATGAAGATAAATTGAGGCTTTATGATAAGGCATGTAAGTTAAAAAATATTGTTGAAAATATTGATGATGATGCTTTAAAAGAGAAATTAAAGGAGTTGTATTAGGAGATGAGATTTGTGGATAGGGATAATTTACCAGTTGAGATTAAGAATAATGAATTGCCTAAAGATGATACTAAAAAATATAAAATGTTTTATGATTCTAAGGTAAAAACTGAAGGTGGTTTTGTTGATGCTATATTTTTAGCATCAATTATGGTTACTTGTGTTATGTGGGGAATGCTTATAATTTTATTAATGAGATAGAGGTGATATTTTGAATAATTATAGTATGCTTCAGAGATATGCTGACGAGATGACTGCTACTAATTATATTACTGATCCTTCTATTGCTAGAGAGGAAGAAATTAAGGAATTAATCTTAATTTTACTTACACCAGAAAAATCTGCTATTTTAGTAGGTAAGCCTGGCATAGGTAAAACTGCTATTGTAGAAGGACTTGCATATAGAATTCAAAAAGGAATGGTTCCTAATGTCTTATTAGGGTATAAAATTTTTAGAATAAATACTACTGCTCTTTTAGGTAACGATGATAATGGTGATAATAGGGTATTAAAATTAGTTCAAGAATTACAAAGTATTGATAAAGTAATCTTATTTATAGATGAGATACATACATTAATTGGTGATGGAAGATTAGATCTTGCTAATATGTTTAAGGAAGGTCTTAGTCGTGGTACTATAAAAATTATTGGTGCTACTACTACTTATGAGTATGAAACCTATATTTTAAGAGATAAAGCATTTATGAGAAGATTTGATAAAGTTGATGTTGCAGAACCTACTGCTGAACAGTGTGTTGAAATTTTGCTTAAAACTTTACCAAAAATTGAATATCAAACTCAAGTTAAGTTAGATTATACTGATTTCCAGAAAGAAGAGATAATGAAATTCATTGTTAATATGACTAGTGAATTTAAAAGAGTATATGAGGTGTCTTCTAGATATCCTGATATTGCTTTAGTACTTCTTAGACAGGCTTTTTCTAATGCTGTATATGAAAATAGGAAAACGGTTAACTTTAAAAATATTTATGATGCTATAAGATTTACTAAAGCTGTTTATCCTGATGTTATAAAGAAGGAATTGGTTGTTTTTAAAGAAACTTTTAAAGATGAATTAAAACAAGAAAATGTTATTGTTGATCCAGAAAATTATTTGGCTAATTAAAAAATACTAATTATTTTTAACTAGTATTTTTTCTATGTAGTTTATTATTATGTACATTATATATGAAACTATCATTAGTATTATTATACCTGAGATGACAAGATCAAGGTTAAATACTTGAGATCCATACATTATTAAATAACCTATACCACTTTTTGATACTAGGAGTTCTCCCATTATTACACCGATTAAAGACATACTAATATTTATTTTTAAACTACTTATTATAGTAGGATAGCTAGATGGCAGTACTAAATATCTTAATATTTGCCACTTAGTAGCCTTAAAAGATTTTAATAAGTTTATTTTTGATAAATCAGTTGCTTGAAATCCATTATATACAGTTATTATTGTAATAATTACTGAAACTAACATAGCCATTACTATTATTGCATTTATATTAGCTCCTACCCAAATAATTAAAATTGGTCCTAGAGATACTTTTGGTAGAGAATTTAGGACTGTAAGATAAGGGTCTACTACTTTAGATATGAATTTGTTATACCATAATATGATTGCTATGAGTATACCTAAAACTGTTCCTAACACAAAGCTTATTATAGTTTCGTATGAAGTTATCCAAATATGGTGAAATAATTCATTAGAGTTATATAGTGATATAATTGTGTCTAGAACTCTTATTGGGGATGATGTTATAAATGTATTAATTAAGTTATTGTTGGCTAAAAATTGCCAACCTAGTATTATAATTAATAATATTATTATTTGAGTTAGTAAAATTAGTAATTTATTTATTTTTAATTTTTTTAAATATTTTTGGTATTCTTTAGACATGATGATCAATATTCTCCCAAATTTTTTTATAGTATGTATTAAATTCTTTACATTCTCTATTAGTAATAGGGCTTTTTTTGTTTGTTAATTTTATGTCATATATGTTTTTTACTTTAGATGGTCGATTTGTTAATATTACTACTGTATCTGCCATGGTTACGGCTTCTGCAATATACTAAATAATTGTAATTAAATATTATTATTTTTTTATAATATCATATTGTTTATTAGAGGGATGTTTATGAAGAAAATTTCAAAGTGTAAAGATAAAAAAATTAAACTTAATAAAAAGCAACAATTTAGAATGTTAGAATTTTTTTTGAATACTTCTGTACCTAGAATGCTATCTAATAGAGAAAGGGATAGTAAATAGATGAAGAATGCTGGGATTTATATTCGTGTGTCTACAGAACATCAAGTTTATGAGGGATATTCTGTTAGTGCTCAAAAAAATAATTTAGTAAAGTTTGCTAAAAATAATGATTTTAATATATATAGTATTTATTCTGATGAGGGAATTAGTGGGAAAAATGTTGAGGATAGACCTGAAATTAAGAGATTAATTAATGATATAGAATGTGGAGTAATTGAAGTTGTTTTAATATATAAATTTGATAGATTAACTAGAAATATTTCTGATACAGAAGATTTTATTAAGCTTATTCAAAAATATGATATAGTTATATATACTTTATCTGATGGGGAAGTAGATGTTAGTACTCCTCAAGGAAGATTTGTTACTAGGTTAAAGGGAGCGGTTGCTCAGTTAGAGAGAGAGCAAACTTCTGAGAGAATTAAATTTGCTTTTATTCAAAAAGTTAAGGATGGTTATTCTTTATGTAGTGCTACTACTTGTTATGGTTATGATAGAAATAAGCATCAGAAAATTATGACAGTTAATTATGAAGAAGCTAAGGTTGTGATGAGGATATTCAAAATGTATCTTAATAATTATACTTTTACTGAGATTGCAAGAGTACTTAATGATGAAAATATTTCTACAAAGATGTTTGGTCGTGAATTAAAGGTTAGGGATAAAGTTAGTAAGAAAGTAATTGGGTCAAGGATAGTTAATAGTATTTGGCAACCTAAAATGATTAGGCTTATTTTGTCTAATTCTACATATATTGGAAAGGTTAGATATGGTATTGGAACTAAACATTATTTTGAAGTTGATGGTTTACATGAAGCGATTATTGATAAAGATATTTGGGATAGTGTACAAGAAAAGATGTCTAAAATTAGGCATATTTCTCATACTAAATTACCTTATGATGATGTTTATTATTGTGGTACTTTAGTTTGTGGTATTTGTGGTAGAAAATTGACTACTAGTAGGACGTTAGGATATTTAAGAAAAGATGGTGTGCGTAAAGTATTTAACGGTTATAGATGTGTTAATCGTGAAAAAGGTTTTTGTAGTGCTATTGGAATGTCTCATTATAAAGTAGAGAATGTATTTTTGAAATATTTGGAAAATGTAGAAGAGTTTGATAGTGATGTTATAGATAGATTAGTGGTTGATGATAATAATAATTTGTTGGATGAAGAAATATTTGATATTAAAAAAGTTATAAAAAAGACTAAGAATAAATTAAAGCAGGTTATGAATATGTTTATGGTGAATGCTATAGATTATGAACAATTTAGTTATATGACTAATGAATTAAAGAAGAAAATTGATAGTTTTAAAAATAAATTAGATGAATTGCAACTTAAGTATAAGTCTGTTTCTTTTATTAATAAAGATAATATTTCTAGGTCTATTAGTGAACATTGGCAGTATTTGACTAATAGAGAGAAGTTGTTTTTTTTAACAGAATTTGTTGAAGAGATAATTGTTATTAATCATTCAAAAATTAAGACTAATAATGATGTCGAAATTCTAGATGTTAAGTTTTATAATAATAGTAATTAAATAATAAAAAACTGTTAGAAATTAATTTGATAATTTCATAACAGTTTTTAGTTATTGTTTTTTATTGGATTTTATTGATTGAAACACTTGCTGAATACAAATCATTTGGCACTAAATCGAAATCGATACCAGAGGTATTAACTAATCTATAGCTTGCTCCTGGAAGGGCTTCAAATACTGCGTTTCCGCTAATAGTTCCAGTTTCGCAACAAGATAATTTATTATGTGTAGAAGAATGGGCAATTAAAATGTCTTCTGGCCAGAATTGATGTAATTCTATTCCTAAAGTTTTAGGTTCACAGTCATTTTTATCTTGATTTCTATTTCTTACATTTACCCACCAGTGAATCATATATATTCCTGCTTCTGGGACAGAAAATTCTCCTGTTGCTGGATTATAAGAAATTTTGTTTGAAATATTTGTATTTTGGAATAGGATTGGGTTTTGAGCTGGAACTGTTGTGTTTGATTCGTCATGTACCATGGCGTAACTGTTTAATTCTGTTCCTGGTCCAGCAGGTCCAGTAGGTCCGGTAGGACCAGTAATACCAGTGGCACCAGTAGGACCAGTTACACCTTGGGGTCCAGTAGGACCGGTAGGTCCGGTTATTCCAGTAGGTCCTATTATACCTCTAGGACCAGTAGGACCTGTTGCACCAGTAGGACCAGTAGGTCCAGTAGCACCTCTAGGTCCAGTAGGACCAGTAGGTCCTGTTTTACAACATTCTCTACTATTAATTAATCCGCAGAATTCGATTGATTTTTTACAACAATTTTTTTCATTTTCATAAATTTCATCTTCATTCATATTTTTTTCTCCTTTCATTATACATTATGAAAGATATAAATATTTGAATCGACTTATGTCTCTAAATTTTTTATTATATCAAAAAAATATATTTCTTTTGATAAAGTTGTGATGTTTATTTGATTTTATAAAATTATATTGTATTTAATAAGTATAGCTTTTTTTTATTGAAATTTAGTATGTTAATTTAGTATATTGCTTCTGCTACATCATGTGTAATAACAATTGTTGTCTTTTTTTCTTTTTTTATTATTTTATAAACATCATCTGCTACTGATAGTCTTGATTGATAATCTAATGCTGAAAATGGTTCATCTAGTAGTAAAATATCTGGTTTTGTTGCTAGTGTTCTTATTAGTGCAACTCTCTGTTTCATACCTCCTGATAAATTGGATGGATAACTATTAATAAAATCTTTTAGTCCATAGTTGGTTAGTAATTTTTTTACGTATTCTATATTTTCTTTGGTTAGTTGTTTTTGAATTTTTAGACCTATTAAGCAATTATCTAATATTGTTAACCAAGGAAATAAGCAATCATTTTGAAACATGTAACCTATTTTATTTTTGTTCTCTCTGAATTTTATTTCTCCTTTTGTTTTAGTATCAAGATTTCCAATTATATTTAGGAGTGTCGATTTTCCACAACCAGATGGACCAACTATTGCTGTTATTGTATTTTCTTTTATATCTAATGATATGTCTTCAATTGCTAGTATTTCTTTTTCTTTTGTATAGTATACTTTGGATAGGTTATTAATAGTTAGGATATTTTTATTCATAATTTTTGAAATATTTTGTATAAATTAAATCTTTATAAGGGACGTATGAATCTAATTCTTTTGCTTCTATGATTATTTCTTGAATATGTTTCCATTCTTCTTCATTAATGGTGATGTTTTCTCTCCATGCTTCTCCTTTTTTGTATCTATCTATTATAGTTACAAGATCATTTAGTGATGTATCAGGGAAGTAATCTACTATGTGATTTGCAATGGTTTCTGCATCATGTTCGTCAACATATTTTAATGCTTTGTTAATAGCGTTTGAAAATCCTTCTATAATTTCTGGGTTTTCTTCAATGTAACTTTTTCTTGCGTTATATGCTGTATATGGAACATCACCTCCAAGTTCTCCTAGGTAGGCTACTACATAACCTAATCCTTGTTGTTCTATTTGGGTAGCGTTTGGTTCAAATAAAGCTACAAAATCACCTGTACCTCCTATAAATGCACCTCCCATTGCTGCAAATGCTATAGATGTATCTATGGTTAGGTCAGTTTCTGGATTGATGCCATGTTCTTTTAATGTCCATTCAAGTGTCATTTCTGGCATTCCTGCTTTACGTCCTCCTATTATGTATTTACCTTTTAAGTCATCTAATGTAAAATCGTCTATTTTTTCTCTTGATACGATAAATGAACCATCTTTTCTAGTAAGTCCTGCAAATGTTTGAGGGTAGTCTTTTTCTCCTTTGTTATAAAC
The DNA here is from genome assembly GCA_944351345.1 of uncultured Bacilli bacterium. Classification (GTDB taxonomy): domain Bacteria; phylum Bacillota_I; class Bacilli_A; order RF39; family UBA660; genus RUG11198. The sequence continues at coordinate 17,062 of CALVPO010000004.1, forward strand.
ATATGTTGCTTACTATAAATGAAATTTTGGCTTAGTAATTAGCAGAATATTGACTTTGTAAAGTTGCTATGTTAGGATATAATTTAATAGTAGGTGGTGTGTTAATATGTTGTTGTCTGAGTTGACTAATACTTTTTTTCCTTTTTGTTCTTTAGCTATTTCTTTATTTCTTTATTTTTTGTTTTTTTCTAAGAAGCATGTTGAAAATTTAGAAACAAAAATGTATTCTTATTTAGTTGTTTGTAGTTTATTTGAATCATTTTTGTATTTTTTTATATGTTTTACGGGGGATTTTTTCTTTAATTCATCTACTTTATTTTTTTATAAAATATTAAATAAAATTTTAGTTGTTATTTATATTGTGTGGATGACTTTATTTTATTTTTATACTTTAATTATTGTTAGTAATGTTGGGATAAAGGCTAAAGAAAAAATTAAGAAGTGTTTTATTATTTTTGATATTATAGTTATTTTGTTTGTTTTGATTAGTCCAATTGATTTAGTTTTAAATATAAGTGATAAGACTTCTAATGCATATGGTATGGTTATTAATATTTTGTATTTTACATGTTCTGTTTATTTGTTTTTGATTGTTTTGTCTTTAATTTGGAGTTTAAAAAGATTTAAGGATATTACTGTTAGAAAAAAATTTTTTCCAATGATAATGTTGAGTTTGTTATTTTTTATTTCACTTATTATTAGAGCTTTTGATCCTTATTTTAATATTACTTCAAATATTTTTTCTTTTGTATTATTAATAATGTATCATACGATTGAAAATCCTGATGTAAAAATTTTGAATGAATTAGAACTGGCTAAGAAAAATGCAGAGCGTGCTAATGATGCTAAGACAGAATTTTTATCTAGTATGTCACATGAGATTAGGACACCGTTAAATGCGATTGTAGGTTTTAGTAATGCTATTTTAGAGGATAAGACTTTAGAAGAGGCTAAAGAAGAAGCTAAAGATATTATAATGGCTAGTAATAATTTATTAGAAATTGTAAATGGTATTTTGGATATTAGTAAGATAGAAGCTGGAAAGATGGAGATAGTTAATGTTGATTATAAATTAATTCCTATGTGTAATGATATTGTTAAATTGAGTCGACCTAGAATTGGAGAGAAGCCTATAGAATTAAAATGTAAATTTTCTTCTGATATACCTGCTATATTACATGGTGATCAAGGGAAGATTAAGGAGATTATTACTAATATTTTGACTAATGCTATTAAATATACAGAAAGGGGATTAATTACTTTTGAAGTAAGTTGTATTAATTATAAGAATACTACTAGATTAATGATATCGATAGAGGATACTGGTAGGGGGATTAAACCTGATAAGATAGATAAGTTATTTACTAAATTTAATAGATTAGAAGAGGATAGAAATACTACTTTAGAAGGTACTGGTTTAGGTCTTGCTATTACTAAAAGTCTAGTTGAAATGATGAATGGGAAGATTATTGTTCAATCTAAATATGGTAGTGGTTCTAAATTTACGGTTTATTTATCTCAAAAAATAGTTTCTATGAATGATAATGTTGTTGAAGATGATGTAAAAGAAATAGAATTAGTGGATTATTCTTCTAAAAAAGTTTTAGTTGTAGATGATAATAATTTGAATATTAAGGTTGCTGTTAGGTTGCTTAGAAATTTTAAGATTGTTCCAGATACTTGTGTTAGTGGAATTGAATGTTTAGAGAAGATTAAAGAAAATAAGTATGATTTAATTTTGCTGGATGATATGATGCCAAAGTTTAGTGGTGTTGATACATTTCATAAATTAAAAGAAAATGAGGATTTTGAAACACCAGTTGTTATATTAACGGCTAATGCTATTACTGGTATGAAAGAGAAATATATGAAAGAGGGGTTAGATGATTATTTAGCTAAGCCTATTGATAAACTAGAATTAATTAGAGTGTTAGATAAGTTTTTAAATAAAAAGTGATAATTATATGACAATAATAATTGAAATTCATATGTTTTAATTTGGCTTAAGTATACAGTTTTCTTATATTCTTTATAATTTTCTATAGGAAGCTCATTATTTAGAAGTCTAATTTTACATTTATCTCTATCTATATCAATCTCTAATACTGATAATATAAAGTCTTTTAGTAACTCTATATTACTACCAAATATACCTTTAAATATAGGATCAAAGGTTGTTGGTAGTAATTTTACTTTCTTATCTAATTCGCTTAGATAATTAGTATCTAGTATATTATTTTCTTCTTTTAATTTTGTCATATTCTTCACCTCGAGATGAGAATAGCATATATGAAATTTTAATGCAAATTGCTAAAATTTAATTTTGGTTAGGAAAAATACTTGAAAAATTAAAAGTTGATTTTGTGATATGTTGATTTAAAAGAAAGTATATTTTAAGAATTAAATTTTGGTAATGATTTTATATTCAAAAATTAAAAGTAATAAATTTTAAAAAAATATGAAATTATCTATTAGTTACTTGCAATTAGTACACTTATAGTATATTTTATGGACTTTTGGTAATTTAAATTGGTATATTAGTGGTGTAGTTGATTATTTTAGAAGTAATTGATTAGTATAGTTGGCTATTAGGAGGGAAAGAGTTATGGATTTTAAGGTATTATCTTTAAGTGAAGAAGATAAATTAAGTAGGGATGAAAAATTATTATATTATAAGAAGTTAAGAGAATTTGCTAAGGATAGAAAGTTAGTTACTACTACTTCTGGGGCGAAATTTTTAGGTCCTAGGATGAAAGGAATTACTAATAAATTATCTAGTAAATTGACGGATATTTTGTGTGAGAAGGATTTTAATTATAACGTAGAAGGAATAGAAAATATTCCTGAATGTACTGTTTTGTTTGCTTTTACACATCAGGGATTATTAGATAATTTTTCTTGGATTCCTGATAATCCACAACATTGTGTTATTTTTCATTCAACAAAAGTTAGGAAAGCTTTAAAATTAATGCAATTAAATACTGGATTAGTGCTTGTTGATAAAGAAGATAAAAAGAGTAGATTAGATGCTAAGATGGATGGTATAACGTTATTATTAAATGGTGTTTCAGTAGCGTTTTTTCCAGAAGCTGCTTATTTATTGTCGCCAAATAAATATCATCTTCCTATAAATTATGGATTTTTAGATGTGGCTAGAAAGGCTGGAGTACCTATTGTTCCATGTGTTATAGATTATTTTTATTCTCCTGAGGGAAAGATAACAGATGTTAATATTGGTTATTGTAGACCTATGTTTGTAAGTGTTGATGATTCTCTTAGTGAAAAACTTATACAATATCAAGAAATTATAAGTACTAAGAGGCATGATTTTATTGAGAAGAGAGGAATATTTAAGAGAGATGATATTTCAAATCTTGAATATATAAATTTTATGGAAAGTACAAAAAAAGTTTTACAAATGGCTAAGATTGATCTTGATGTTGAGAGAAGAACTATATGGGATTCTAATAGTCCATTTTATGATTTTCATCATATTAATGATATTCCTTATGATGAACATGGTAACTTTTTAGAACCAGAAGAGGTAAAAAGATTGAAAAAAATAAATAAAAGGCATAATATTTAAGTGCTTTTTTTATTTTTTTTGTTGACATGTAGTTAAAAATAGTATAGAATAACTAACCGTTAGGTGGGGGTATAGGTGCAATTTTTTAAATGGAAATTTAATTTATTTTTAGTTTTTATTACTATTGTGTCTATTTTGGTTGTTATGACTGTTGATTCTAGTAAGTTGGATTCTATAGTTATTGCTAATAATGATTACGATGATAGTTTGGTTATAAATGAAGTTAATGTTAGTGATGATACTTCTGATAATTCTTCTAGTAAAGATAGTGATAATAATGTTAATAATAAGACTGTTTTTGTTAATGCAGTTGTTAATAAATGGACATTTCCTGTAGCAGGTAGTTATGCTATTACTACTTATTATAGTGGTTCACATCAAGCTATTGATATTTATAGTTATAGTGGTTATGATTCTAATATTTTAGCTGCTAATAGTGGTGTTGTTATTGATGCTAATAGTAATTGTACTAATCAGGGAAGTTCTTGTAATGGTAGACGAGGTAATTATGTTATTATAAAGCATAATGTTTCTGATTATTATACTGTTTATATGCATTTAAATAAGATATATGTTAGTGTTGGAGATGTTGTAAATAGTGGGGCTGTAATAGCAAGTATGGGTAATACGGGTTATGTAATTCCTGCTCGTACAGCTAGTCAACCTTATAATGGAACACATTTACATTTTTGTTTATTTAAAGGTGAGCCTTATCGTGGAGGATATGCTATTAATCCATTTTCGGTTTATTAGAATATTCTTCTTTTTTTTTCATAATAACTAAATAGGAGATAATTATGAATATAAAAGAAGAATTAATTAAGGGTAAGAGTATTTACGATTTAGAACTTAGAGTTGTTTATTATGCTAGGGTAAGTACAGAGTTTAATACTCAGAGTACTTCTATTGTTAATCAGGTTAGTTATTTTTCTAAACTTATTTCTAATGTTACAGGTTGGAGATTAGTTAGAGGTTATATAGATGAAGGTATTAGTGGTAAGAATATTAAGAATAGAGTTAATTTTAGGAAAATGATTAAAGATGGGGTTAATAATGAATATGATTTGATTTTGACTAAGAGTGTTTCGAGGTTTGCTAGAAATACTATTGATAGTATTAAGTATACTAATTTATTGTTAGATTATGGTGTAGGTGTTTATTTTATTAATGATAATATTAATACTTTTAGTGGAGATAGTGAATTTAGATTGACTTTAATGGCTAGTATTGCTCAAGATGAGATAAGAAAGCTTAGTGAGAGTGTTAAGTTTGGATTAAGGCAATCTATAGATAGAGGTGTTGTGTTAGGAAGTAGTAATATACTTGGGTATAAGAAAAATAAGGGGAAGCTTTCTATTGTTGAGAGGGAAGCTTGTATTGTTAGAGATATATTTAATTTGTTTAGTAGGGATATTTATAGTTATAGTGAACTTGCTAGAATTATAAATAGTAAATATTATAAGAATTTTGATAGTACTGGTATTAAGAGAGTTTTGACTAATTATAAATATAAGGGGTATTATTGTGGAAGAAAGAGTACAGTTATAAATTATAAGAATAGTAAGAGAAGAAAATATAATAGTTCAGAATGGATTGTTTATAAAGATACTAAAGTAGTGCCAGCTATAGTTGGTGAGAGTTTGTGGAATAAGGTTAATGATATAATTGCTAAGAGAAGTAAGAATAGATGTAATAAGCGAAAAATTTTTTCTGTTATTTGTATGTTACATAATAGAGAATGTAAATATATTACTAAAGGTTATAAGAATAAAATTTATAGTTATTATGTTTGTGGGAAGTGTTTTAGTATTAAAGAAGAGACGTTAATAAAAATGACTAATGGGTACAAGTATAGTAATATTTATATTGTGAAGAGAGAAGATTATTTAAAAGTTATAATAAAATTAATATAAGTATATTTTGTTAATGGAGTTTGTGGTTTTTTGTTTCTTTTTTTTGTTAACATATTTTACAAAATTTATATGACGTGTTATACTTATTATAGACTAGTTTGGGGTGGATATATGGAATATAAAGTAAGAAAAATTGCTGATGAAGATAATAAGAAATATGATAAATATATAATGGAATTTGAAGATGGTAGTTTTTGTTATTATTATGAGGCATATAATAATAAGTTTGTTAATGTAGTTGAACTTGTGTTTTATAAAGATTGTGTTAATTGGTTTGAGAATAATAAAATTTATGTATATTTTATGAATTATGATATTAATTATATAAGGAATGTATTAAATGGATTTAATACGGAGTTTAGTAATTTGAAGTTTGTATTTAATATGTTGCATGTTGATGATAAGAAATATGTTTTAAAGATTGTTGATGGTCTTGATATAGATTATGATATTGTTTATAAGGGGGATATTCTTAATAAGAAAAAGGATAATGTTGTTGTTAATAATCAATATAAAGATTATAATCTTAATGATAATATATTTATAAAGCATGATGATGAAGAGGTAAGTAGTGATATCTTGAGAGAGTATGCTAATTATAATGGTTATAATGAGAGATTAATTGATAAGAATGTTGGATCTATTGTTAATTTTAAGAATAGAGTTACTAAGGATAATGATTAAAATAAAGGTAATAGTAGTAGGTGATTTGAATGAATGAAAATAATTATGAAGAGTTACATAAGCAAGTGTTACATAAGCAAGATCCAAAGACTGGTTTGGATATTTATGCTATAAAATGGGAAAATAGTAGTAAGTTAGTTTATTATTGGAAGAATATAAATAGTAGTAATATTAATAATGTAATAGTAATACTTAATAATTCTGATAATATTAGAATAAAGAATAATCAAATTTGTATTTCTTTAGATGGTATTAATAATATAAATGATATTAAAGTTATTTTAAGTATTTTTTCTAGAGAAATTCAAAAGATGGGGATAGATGCTAAGAGGGCTAGGTTTATTTTTATAATTGATAATGATAAACAAAGAGAAGATATATCAGTTGTAGTTAGAGATTTGGGTATAAGTGCTTTTTTTGAAGTAAGTAATAATGTTAAAAAAGGTAATGTTCAAGAAGAGGCAAAGAAAAGAATAGAAAATTTAGAAAGTGAAAAATTACGTGATGGTAAGGGAAAGATAGATAGTATTACTGTTGGTGATAAAAAGTATTCTGTTGATAGTGAAAATAAAACTATTCATGCTGATAGTGGTAATAATGGCCTTTTAAGTGATTTAGAAAAGAAAAAGATGTTATTAGAAGAATTGATGAAAGATCCTAAAAATCGTCAGATGCTTTCTGAAATGACGGCTGAAGAGTTAGATAAATATTTGATGGATACTATTAATAGAGGTAAGAAGACTAGTTATATGGAAAGAGCTACAACTGTTAGTAGTAATGATAGTCCTAAAGAAAAGGTTGCTATGAATGTTTCTCATGAGAAAGATGGGGTTGTTAATAGGGAGTTAGGTATTGGTATGGTTGCTCCTGGTAATAGTGATAAATATTTTGCTTTAGAAAATGGTAATAATAATAATGAATATAGAGTTGTTAGTCCTAGTGTTAGTACAAGTCAGATGAATTCTGGTAATGTTAGTGGTAATAATAGTACAGCTGGTAGTGTAGAGGAAAATATTAGTAATAATGATTTAGAAGAAGGTAATGATTTTAATTTGACTAAGTTGGATGTTGCTTCTAAAAGTGAGCTTGATGTATATTACGTAGATTCTAGTGGAATTATTTATAATAAGGATGGTAAGGATATTGGACAAGTTGGGGTTAGTGGTTATTTAGTAGATGAGAATAATAATTTGATTAAAAATAATAAGGTCTTAGGAGAAATAGGCGATATTAATGATATGGGAAAAAGTAGTACCAAAAGCATAGGTAATGATAACGTTATAGACTTTGAAAAAGCTAAATCAAAAAGAAGAGTTTATAAACCAGAAAGACCTAGAAGTGGAATAGTTAATACAAATAATGAAAAAAGTGCAGCTTTTATTAGTTTACCCATTATTTTATTTATAATTTCATTAGTTTTATTAGTTGTATCAGGGATTATTTTATTTATGATAAGATAATCTTTTTCATATTAAGCAGCAACATATATTGTTGCCTCTGTTCCACAAAAGCCAATGTCTACTTCATCTGATAGTACGGCTGACATAACGGCATCTGCTCCTGCTGCTAAGGTTATTTCTACGTCTAATCCTTCTTCTTCAAAGTAACCTAGTGAGTCTGCTAAGTATTGTGGTGCATAAAAAACACTATGAGCTACTTCAGCAACTTTTACCTTTGTTAAATTTTTTTCATTGCTATCACTTTTATTTGAAAAATATATAGATATTCCAATTATAAATATAATAGCAATAATAATACATAATATAATTATTCTTTTCATCTTTCCTCCTTCAATCAATGATATTTTATTCTATAAATATTTTTTTGTTAATATTATTGAAAAATTAAAAAATATTTGATAAATTAGATATAGAAAGGATTTGATAATAGTGAAGAAAGTTGCAATAAATGGTTTTGGTAGAATAGGGAGATTAGTTTTTAGGATAATGGAAGATAATCCTTCTTTAGAGGTAGTTGCTATTAATGATCTTACTGATAGTCGTCAACTTGCTTATTTACTTAAGTATGATACTAATCATAGGACTTATAAGAAGGATAATATTAGTTATGATGATAAGGGAATTATTGTTGCTGGTAGGCATGTAGATGTTTATAGTGAGACTGAGCCTAAGAATCTTCCTTGGAAGGAGTTAGGTATTGATATTGTATTTGAATGTACTGGTAAGTTTACTTCTTTGGATAAAGCTATCTCTCATATAGATGCAGGTGCTTCTAAGGTTATAATATCTGCTCCTGCTAAGGGTGATGTTAAGACTATTGTTTATAATGTTAATGATGATATATTAGATGGTAGTGAGAAGGTTATTAGTGCTGCTTCTTGTACTACTAATTGTCTTGCTCCTGTTTTGAAGGTGCTTGATGATAATTTTGGTATAGTTAAGGGATATATGACTACTATTCATGCTTATACTAATGATCAGGTGACATTAGATGTTGCTCATAAGAAGGGAATTGACTCTAGAAGAGGGCGTGGATGTGCGGCTAATATAGTTCCTACTTCTACTGGAGCAGCTAGTGCTATTGGAAAAGTGCTTCCTGATTTGGAAGGTAAATTTAAGGGAGGTGCTATGAGAGTTCCTGTTAGTGATGGTTCTTTAGTTGATTTAGTTTTAGAGCTTGATAAAAATGTAAGTGTAGAAGAAATTAATCAATGTTTTATGGATAATGTTAGTGAGACATTAAATTATACTGATGATCCTATTGTATCATCTGATGTTATTGGGACTA
>CALVPO010000005.1 GCA_944351345.1 uncultured Bacilli bacterium
ACCAGTGATACTTCAGGTGGACTAACAGTTGTTTTTGCTATAATTACTTGCGGTATTTATACATTATATTGGTTTTATAAGATGGGTAAAAAACTTGCTGTTGCTGGTAATAAGCAAAATAAGGCTGTTAGTGATAATTCTATTGTTTATTTAGTATTAGGTATCTTTGGTTTTGGTATTGTAAATTATTGCTTGATACAGAACGACTTGAATAAGTTTTCTGAATAATGAAGAGTAGAGTATTAAAAGTAATATTTATAGTAATATTATTAGTATTAATATTATATGGATATTACTTTTTGAATTTATATTATAATTTTAGTATACCATGTCTATTTAGAGAAGTTACAGGTTATTATTGTCCTGGATGTGGTATTACTAGATGTTTGTTTTCTATAATTAATGGGAATTTTTATCAGGCGTTTTGTTATAATAGGTTAGTATTTATAAGTTTACCTTTTTTAGGTTTTTATGTTGTTTATAGTATTTATTTATACGTTTTTAATAAGAATGATAAAATTATATGTAGAGTTCCTAAAGTTGTTTGGAATTTATTACTTGTAGTAGTCATTTTATTTGGGGTTGTTAGAAATATATATTAATAAAAGTTGTATAATCAGTCAGAAGATTATACAACTTTTATTTTTTGGAGTAATTTTTTTATCCAAAATTAATTTTTGGAATAAAATTTTATATAAAAAATTAAAAAATATTAATTTTATTGTAGACAAACAGTTAATTTTATGTTAGAGTAAGTTCCAAATTTGGAAGTGGGGGAGAATATGGAAGAATTAAATTTAAAAGATTTATTGAATTACTATTTAAAAAAAATACCAATAATTGTTGCTATAACTTTATTATTTTTGATTCTAGGTTATGTCTATATAGAGAAAATTCAAATACCTATGTATCATGGAACTACAACAATTATATTAGTAGAGAAGCAAGATGAAGATGTAAGTAGTGATGTTACATCAAATGAATTATTAATAAATGAAAAGTTAGTAGCAACTTATAGTCAAATAGTAAAATCAAGAAGAGTTTTAGATCAAGTAATTGATGACTTGAAATTAAAAGATACTGTTAATGAATTAGCAGAAAGAATAGAAGTTACATCAGTAAGTGAAACATCTATAATTAAAATAACTGTAAGTGATAGGAGTAATAAAAGAGCTGTTAGAATTGTAAATGAGATTGCTGATGTATTTAAGAATGAAGTAACAGAAATATATAATTTAGAAAATGTTTCTGTTGTAGATGAGGCTATAGTAGAGGATAGTCCATATAATGTTAATGTTATTAAGCAAATGCTTATATTTGCCCTAGTTGGTATTGTTTTATCATGTGGTATTATTTTTGTAATGTTCTATTTTGATAATACAATTAAGAGTAAAAATGAGATAGAAGATAAATTAAAATTAGCTGTATTAGGAGAAATACCAACAGCTAAAAAATTAACTAAGAATAAAAGGAATTTAAAAAGAAAAAAGAAAATAAGTAATGAAGATATAAGGGCTAAGGATATTGAAAATAAAGCTTTTGATAATATTGATAATGATATTAACTTAAAAAAAGATATAAAAGATGATACTGTTAATGAAGAATTATCTGATAATAAAACAAAAAAAGTAGCTACTAAGAAAAAAACTACTACTAAAAAGACTACGACAAAGAAGGCAACTACTAAGAATAAGAAAGATGAGGGGGAGGAGTAGAATGAAAGAATTAATTGTAAGTCGTTATCCTAAATCTTCAGTTGCAGAAGCCATAAAGACTGTTAGAACTAATTTACGTTTTTCTTCAGTAAATAAAAAAATAAAAACTATTTTAGTTACAAGTTCAATAGCAGGAGAAGGTAAGAGTTTTATATCTGCTAATTTAGCAACTACTTTTGCAACATCAAAAGAGAAGGTTTTGTTAATAGATTGTGATTTGAGAAGAGGAAGACAACAAGAATTATTTGGTAATGGTTACTTTTCTAGTTTAGGGTTATCTAATTTATTAATTGATGATAATTGGAAGAGAAATTTAAAAAAATATATTCAAAGTACAGAAGTATCTAATTTAGATATTATAACAGTAGGTTCAGTTCCACCTAATCCTACTGTGTTATTAGAATCAAAAAAGATGGAAATAGTAATAGAAGAATTAAGAAATAAATATGATGTTATTATTTTTGATGCTCCTCCTGTTGGTGGACTTACGGATGCTTTAATCTTGTCAAGGCTTGCTGATACTGTATTAATAGTAGCTATGGCAAAGAAAACAACACTTGAGTTGTTAGAAAATACAAAGAAGGCTTTAGAAAATGTTAATGCAGTAATTGCTGGGGTTATTTTGAATCGTGTTGAAATGAAAACTAGTAAATATTATAAAAATTATTATTATTATCAGGACTGATGAAAGATTTACATTCACATATTTTATATGGTATTGATGACGGTTCTAAAACTTTAGATGAGAGTATAGCAATACTTAGACAAGCATATGATAATGGAGTTACTGATATAGTATTAACACCACATTATATAAAGAATTCTAAATATAATGCTACTAATCAAGAGAAGAGAAAAATATTAAGAGAATTGAAGAAGGAATTAGTTAATAATAATATTAATATAAATTTATATTTAGGAAATGAAGTATATATAACTGATGAATCTATTTCTTTACGTAAAGAAATATCTACTATTAACAATAGTAGATATATACTAATAGAATTACCTTTAAATATTAAATATACTTTGGTAGAGGAAGTAATTAGTAAGTTAAAGGATAAGAAACTTATTCCTGTAATAGCACATCCTGAGAGATATATTGCTTATTATAAAGATTATAACTTTTTTAATAAGCTTATAAAAATGGGATGTTTATTACAGGGAAATGTTGGTAGTATTTATGGCAGATATGGTAAGAAAAGTAAAAAAATGATAATAGAGCTTTTAAAAAGAGATATGATTTGTTGTTTTGGTAGTGATATCCATCATAGTAGTGATAATATTTATTCTAAAAATATATATGAATCTTTATTTAAGATTGTTAGGAGTAAGAGAAAAGTAGATATTTTATTAAATCGTAATGTAGAGTTAATTTTAAATGATAAAGATGTAATTAGGAGTGAAGAGATGAATGAGAGTAGTATGCTAGATTTAGAGAATAATGTAGGGGTAAGTAGAGCTAGGGTTACTAGAAAGATAAGAAGATTATGTTATTTTGGTAGTAAGAGATTATTTGATATTATATGTTCTTTAATTGGGTTGATTATAATTTCACCTATATTTATTCTTATTGGTATACTTATTAGATTAGAAGATGGGAAAGCTCCTATATTTAAGCAGGAGAGAATAGGTAAGAATGGTAAAGTATTTAAGTTATATAAATTTAGAAGTATGGTGCCTTATGCTGATGATATATTAAAAGAAATGCTTAAGGATCCTAAAGTAAAAAAAGAATATAAGAAAAATATGAAACTTGCTAATGATCCTAGAATTACTAAAGTAGGTAATATATTAAGAAAAACTTCACTAGATGAATTACCACAACTTATAAATGTATTAAAGGGAGATATGTCATTAATAGGAAATAGGCCATATTTACCTAGAGAAAAAGAAGATATGGGAGAGTACTATCAAGATATTATTAAGTCTAAACCTGGTATTACAGGTTATTGGCAAGTTAAAGGAAGAAGTAATATTACTTTTAAAGATAGATTAAAACTAGAGAGTTTTTATTCTAATAATATGAATTTAAAAATGGATATTAAAATATTTTTCTTAACTTTTTATGTAGTGTTATTTGGTAAAGGGGCAGAGTGATGGCTGAACCAATTAGAATAGCTCAAATAATAGGTAAATGGGTTGGTGGTGGAGTAGAAGCTGTTGTTATGAATTATTATAGAAATATTGATAGGTCAAAGATTCAATTTGATTTTATATGTGACGATGATTCTACTAATATACCTTATGAAGAAATTGAATCTTTAGGAGGTAGAGTTATATTGATACCACCATATCAAAAATTAATATCTTATCAAAAAAAGTTAAGAAAAATATTAAAAGAAAATAATTATAAAATAGTACATTCACATATTAATACTCTATCTGTTTTTCCATTATATGCTGCTAAGAAAGTAGGTATACCAATAAGAATTGCTCATAGTCATTCTACTACTAATAAACGTGAATGGAAGAAAAACTTATTAAAGCAAATATTAAGACCATTCTCTAAAAAATATGCAACTAATTATTTTTGTTGTAGTGAATTAGCAGGAAGATGGTTATTTGGTAATAAAGAGTATGATAAGGGTAATGTATATTTATTAAATAATGCTATAGACATAGATAAATTTAAATATAATGAAAAAATAAGAAAAGTAGTTAGGGATGAATTAGGTATTAAAGATGATACTTTAGTAATAGGTCATATAGGTAGATTTGTAGAACAAAAGAATCATAGTTTTTTAATAGATATATTTAAGGAAGTACATGATAAAAATAAAAATTCTATTCTCATTCTAGTTGGACAAGGTCCTTTAATGGAAAAAATAAAGAATAAAGTAAAGAATTTAAATATTGAAGATAGTGTTATATTTTTAGGACAGAGAAATGATGCTAATAGGTTATATCAAGCATTTGATATATTCTTACTTCCTAGTCTTTATGAAGGGTTACCAGTAGTAGGTGTAGAGGCTCAGGCATCTGGATTATTATGTATTTTGTCATCTGCAATGACTAAAGAAACTAAAGTATTAAATAGTACAAAGTTTATATCTTTAGATAATAGTTCTAATGAGTGGGCTAATATTTTATTAGATAGTTATAAGAATTATATAAGAAAAGATACTACAAATGAAATATCTAGTAATGGTTTTAATATAAAAGAAGAGGCAATGAAATTAGTTAGTAAATATATAAGTGTAGTTGGTGGGTGAAATAATGAGAAAAAAAGTTGGATTGGTTACATGTTATTTTAAACATAATTATGGTAGTATGTTGCAGGCTTATGCTACTCAAAAATTTTTAGATAATAATAATATACCAAATGAAACTATCAATATAGATAATAATATAGATTTTTTGAAAGGGAAAAGAAAATATTATTTATCACAATTAACAAATATTAGGTTTATAAATACAAAGTTTGGAATGATAAAATTAAAATTTGATAAAATGTTAAATAAAAAATTAGCCAAAAATATTAGTGTGCGTGATAAAAAATATATAGAATTCAAAGAAGAAAATTTTCGGTTAACATTACCATATACAAGTTATAAAGAATTAACGGAATTTTGTAAAAATGAATATAGTAGTATTATAGTTGGTAGTGATCAATTATGGTTACCAGTTAATGTTGTTGCCGATTATTATACGTTGAATTGGGTACCTGATAATATAAATAAAATTTCATATGCAACATCGTTTGGGGTTTCTTCTATTCCTTGTAAATATAATAAAAAATATAATTATTTTTTAAATCGCATTGATTATTTGTCTATTAGAGAATCAAGTGGATTAAAACTTGCCAAGAATATAGCTAATGTTGATGCGAAAATGGTTTGTGATCCTACAATTCTTTTGAATAAGAAGGAATGGGAAAATTTTTCTAATGGTGATAGAATTGTAAAAGGTAAATATATTTTTTGTTATTTTTTAGGTAATAATATTCAACATAGAAAATTTGCTGAAAAATTAAGAAACAAGACAGATTGCAAGATAGTTTCATTAAATCATGCTGATGAATATGTAAAATATTCAGATACATTTGCCGATATAATACTTTATGATATCGGTCCAAAGGAATGGATTAATTTAATAAGATATGCAGATTATATATGTACTGATTCATTTCATGGCACTGTATTTTCTTTGATATTTAATAAAATTTTCTTTTCTTTTAGAAGATATAATTCAAAATCAGTTGGTGAAACTAATTCTAGATTAGATTCTTTATTGAATATTGTTGGTATTTCTAGTGAAAGAATTTTGTCTGGTAATGAGAAAATTGATGATGTTATAAATTATGGAATAAATTATAAGCAAGTTAATAAAAATATAGAAAATTTTAGAAATGAATCTAAAGAATGGCTAATAAATGCTATTGTTAAGGGGGAATGATATGAAAAAAAATAATAAAATTAGTATAATAGTACCAGTATATAATGTTCCTGAAAAATTTTTAAAAAAATGTATTTATAGTCTCATTAATCAGACTATGAATGAAATTGAAATCTTATTAATAGATGATGGTACACCAAATACTAGTGGTAAGATATGTGATGAACTTGCAAAAATAGATAATAGAATAATAGTAATTCATCAACAAAATAAAGGTTTATGTGGAGCTAGAAATACTGGAATAAAAAATGCAACTGGTGAATGGATTGCTTTTGTTGATGGAGATGATTGGGTAGAAAAAGATGCTTATGAAAATTTGTATAACATAGGTGTTAATAATAATGTTGATGTAGTAATGTTTGGATATTCTAAAGATTATCCAAGTAATACAGTTGTTATGTATTGTAATAATTATTTAGAAGATAATAAAATATATTCTACAAAAGAAGATATAGAGTATATTCAGAAAATGATATTAAATTATAATGCTAATTGTGCTATGGTAACTACTAAATTGATAAAAAGAGAATTGATTGAAAAATATAATATATATTATGATGAAGTATTGCGCCAAGGTGCTGAAGGAATAGAGTATAATATAAGATTATTTAATTATGTAAAAAAGGCAATTTTTACTGATAAATATTATTATCATTATATATATAATGATAATTCTATAACAACAGTTCATAATGAAAAAAATCATATAATGGTTTTGGAATGTTTTAAAAAAATAAAAACAGAAGTTGATTTATCAGATAATGAATTTGCCAAATGGTTTTATAGTAGGTTAAAACATGTTATTTTAACAACTGCTATAAGTGGATATTTTAGTCCATCAAATTCTGAAAAATATTCTATTCAAAAGAGTAAGTTTAAAAAATATATGTCAAATGAATTAGTTGTTGAAGCACTAAATAATAAAAACAATGTTGGTATAGATAATTTTAGAAAATTAACTTTGTTCTTTATAAAAAATAATATGTTTTTAATAGTTAAAATTATTTCTAAGATAAGAAATATTCAAAAAAGTAAATAGGAGGTATTTTATGAAGTATTCGATTATAATTCCTTTTTACAATGCAGAAAAGTATTTATCTGAATGTATTGAAAGTATTTTAAATCAAACTTATAAAAATTTTGAATTGATTTTAGTAAATGATGGTTCAACGGATTCTAGTGCTAAAATTTGTGAAAAATTTCAAAGTATAAGTAGTAATATTTTTTTATATAACCAAGAAAATAAAGGAGTATCTTCTGCAAGAAATTTTGGAATAAAAAATGCAACTGGTGATATGATTGTTTTTATTGATTCTGATGATGTTTGTAATGAGAAAATGTTAGATATTATAAATAAGAAAGTATCTAAAAATGCTATTTTGGTTTTTGGATATGGAAAATGGTATAAAAATTGTATTATTAATGTAGTAAATGTTGATAATAAAGTAAAATTAAATAGAAAAAATTTAAATTTTATGTATGATTTTTTTTCAGACAATTATTATGGTGGCTTTTTGTGGAACAAAGTATTTGAAAAAAAAATTATTGATAAGTTTAATATTAGATTTTGTGAAAATTTAAATTTTTGTGAGGATATGGTTTTTGTTTCAGATTATTTAGATCATATTGAAAAGATAAAGTATATTGATAAAAATTTATATTTATATAGACAACGTAAAAGTAGTGTATCAAATAATTTATTAACTAAAAAAAATTCTAATATAGTATTTGCATATGATTTATTATATAAAAAATATAATAAAAATTTAAATTTAGCTTATTTTTTTGGATATAGATATTTAATTTGTTATTATAAATTTAAAAAATTTATTTCTAAAAATAAAGTAAATAATGAAATTTTAAAATTAGAAAAAAGTATATTATCAAAAAAGTCCTTTAGTGAAAAAATTAAATTTTTAATAATTAAGCATTTTCATTTATTATATTATTTTACTAACAAAAATAAAAATGTGAAAAATCTTTTTGATTAATAGGTGGTGTTATTTATGTTTAATCTTAAAGGTAGAAGTTTAAATTTTTGTAATTTCCTTTTAATAGTTGGACTAATTCTTATTCAATTAAGTTATATTTGTGAAAATGTTGTTTATTTACAGAATTCTTTATCTTTAATAAAGTTTATAGGTTTGGCCAGTTTGTCAATTAAAATATTTTTATCACTTAAATTTTATAAAATTGATAAAATAAAATTATTAACTTTGTTTATTTGTTTTGTTTCTTCTGTTATCATTTATATCAAGTTTTCAAAAACTTTATTTCTTGAAATATTAATTTTTTCTCTTGCTTTTTTAAATGAAAATTTTGATAAGACTATAAAAAAAGATTTAATTATAAAAATTTTATGTTTGTTATTTGTAGTTATAAATTATTATTTAGGATTAACTAATGGTGTTTTTGAAAGTATGTTAAGAGATAACGTTTTAAGATTATCTTTAGGTTTTTATCATCCCAATACTTTATCAATGTTCTCTATGATGATAATATTTGATTTTTTATACTTGGAACGTAAAAAACTAAATTTCAAAAAAATTTTGATTGTTATTGTTTTTAGTTTGTTAATTTCAAGAATATCTGGGTCTAGAACATCATTATATTGTGTAATAATAATATTATTATTAATATCTTTTAATAAATTTTTTAAATGTGAGAATATTTTTATTGCTTTTTCCCATAATTTATATGTTATTTTTTTAATTCTTTCGCTGATTTTAACGTACATGTATATTAATAATAGTTCAATTGCATTTTTTATTAATGATGTTATTTCTAACAGAATAAAATATCAAGCATATTTTTGTAGTAATTATTCTATAAATTTATTTGGTAATATGATTGATTATGATGTGACTTTAGATAATGGTTTTATAAAAATATTGTTAAATTATGGAATAATTGTTACTTGCACATATATATTTTTATATATTAGAAATTTAAAAAAAATAAAAAAAGAAGATAAAAATAATTTCATGCTTGTATGTATATATATTGTTATTATGATTTATTGTTTAAGTGAAAGTTATTTATTTTTTATGCCTTTTAATATGTATTGGATTTACTCACTGTGCAAGGAAAAGGAGTGATGGCTTATGTTATTATCTATAATAATACCAATTTATAATGGTGAAAAATTTATTAAGGATTGTTTGTTAAGAATATTGCCTTATATTTCTGACAAATGTGAATTAATAATAGTTAATGATGGTTCAACAGATGCAACGACAAATATTTTACAACAACTAAAAAAAAATAATAATATTAGTATATATAATAATAGTAATATGGGAGTTTCTTATAGTCGTAATTTTGGTATAAAAAAATCTCATGGCAAGTGGATTATATTTCTTGATGTAGATGATTTATTGTCTGATAATTGGTATGATATTATAAGAAAATACTTAAATTTTGAGGCAGATGTATTGTTTTTTAGTAGTAATTCTAATATTGTAGATTTGAATAATATTGAGAAAGATAAAATATATGACTATATTTTAGGAGTAAATAAAAATAATTATTTTTTATCAACTCCGTGGTCAAAAATATATAGTAGAAAATTTTTAGTAGATAATAAGATATTTTTTGATTCAAATATAGTAAATGGTGAAGATATGTTATTTAATATATCTGTTATAAAAAAATGTCAAAATTATAAATTCTTTAATGAGTCATTCTATATGTATAAAATAAACAGTTCTTCTGTAACTCATAAGTATAATAGTAATTTATTATTGTCTGATCAGAATTTTCATAAAGTTCTTTATAATGTTTTGGATGGTTCAATTAGCAATAATAGTTTGGTAATTAAGAAAAATTACTGCATAAAAAATGCTTTGTTTTTATTAATAAATAATTCGTTTTATTTAAAAAAATATGATTTGTTTATTAAGAGTGTTAAAGAAATTAATTTATATCCTTTGTACAATTCTGTTTCAATTAATAATATATTTAATTTTCGAGATTTAGTTATTTTATTATATAAGAAAAAATTATTTTTTATGATTTATATTTTGTTAAAAATTAGGTCATTAAAAAAAAGTAAAGCAATGGATACATATATTAAAGTTTAGGAGGATTTTTATGAATAATAAAAGAGTTGGAATTATAACTTTTCATAATTCATATAATTGTGGTTCTATGTTAGAAAGTTATGCAATACATAAGTATTTATTGAAAAAAGGTATAGATAATGAAATAATTAATTTTTCAAATAAAGGTCAAAAAGAATTTTATTCTACTTTTGAGAAAAATAATTCATTAAAAAGGGTAATTAAAAATTTGATAATATTTCCTTATAGAAAAAAAATAAATATTAATAACGCTAGATATGAAAACTTTAAAAATAAAAATTTTATTTTATCTAATAATGAGTTTATTAATGGGAAAGATATACCTGATGATTATGATATAGTGATTGCTGGTAGTGATCAAATTTGGAATATTACGATTCCTGATAGTGATGATGCCTATTTTTTGAATTGGTGTAAAAGAGGTATAAAAGTGGCTTATGCTCCTAGTTTTGGAGCAAAAAATCTTTTAAATTATTCTAAAAATGTTAATATTTATTGCGAATACTTAAAAGATTTTGATGCATTATCAATTAGAGAAGAAAATGGTAAAAAATGGATTAAAGAGTTAATTAATGTTGATGTGCCTATATTAATTGATCCAACTCTATTACTAGATAAATTTGATTATGATAAGATAATTGATGATTCATTAAAACCAAAAGAACGATACATTTTCTTTTATGCTCCTAGTTTTAAAAATGATATTTGTTTATTTGTGAAAAAAATAGCAAAAAAATATAATTTAAAGGTAATTACTTGGAGTACTAAATCATATTGTAAAAAATTTATTAAAAGATTTGGTTTTAATCTAGTAAAATACGAGGATCCATCTATTTATTTGTCAATGATTAAAAATGCTGATATAGTTTTTACTACTTCATTTCATGGTACTATTTTTTCTGCAATTTATGGTAAAAAATTTTTTACTATAAAAAATGGTAGTATGTATGGAGATGATGATAGGGTAAAAACATTACTAAAACAACTTTATTTAGAAGATAGATTAATAGAATATGAGTTTGATGATTTATTCGATTATATGAAGGATGTAGATTATTCTAAATTTAATGACGTTTTGCCTAATTTACGTAGTAAAGCTCATAAATATTTAGAAAAAAACGTGGTGAATTATTATAATGAAGACATTAACAAAAAATCTAATATATAATATTTTTTATCAAATATTAGTTATTTTATTACCACTTATTACTGCTCCATATATTTCAAGAACTTTAGGAGCTACTAATGTTGGAATATATTCGTACTCATATTCAATAGCATATTATTTTTTATTGTTTGCAATGCTGGGAATTAGTAATTACGGTAATAGAACAATAGCAATTACACGAGAAAATAAAAAAGAATTAAGTAAAAATTTTTGGGAAATTTATACAATTCAATTTATTATGTATATTTTGTCTATATTTCTATATATATTTTATACAATATTTATTTGTAAGAGTGATACTATTATTGCGTGGATACAGATTATTTATGTTACATCAGGATTATTAGATATAAGTTGGTTGTTTTTTGGACTTGAAAAGTTTAAAATTACTGTAGTTAGAAATACGATAATAAAAATTTTAACTGTTACATTTATTTTTGTTTTTGTTAAAAAACCAGATGATTTATGGATTTATACTTTGATAATGTCATTAGGAACTTTTTTGAGTCAATTATATTTATGGCTTAATTTAAAGGGAAATGTTACCTTTGTTAAAATACAATTTAAAAACTTAAAAAAACATATTAAACCAATACTAGTTCTATTTATCCCTGTAATTGCTTATAGTATATATAAGGTTATGGATAAAATAATGTTAGGTAATTTATCTACTTATAAACAAGTTGGTTTTTATCAGAGTAGTGAAAAAATAATTAATATACCATTAGGAATTATTACAGCAATTGGTACAGTTATGATGCCTAGAATGTCAAATATTATTTCAAAAGGTGATAATAAAAAAATTAATGAATATATTAAATATTCAATAAAACTAGTAACAATAGTTGGGTCTGCAATAACTTTTGGAATAATAGGTACGAGTGATATATTAGCTCCAGTATATTTTGGAAAAGAATTTGAATCATGTTCCGAAACTTTAACATTGTTAGCTTTAACTATTTTTTCAATTTCTTGGGCAAATGTTACAAGAACACAAATTTTAATTCCCCAAAAAAAAGATAAAATTTATATTATATCAACGATTGTTGGAGCTTTTATAAATTTAACAATTAATTTTATATTTATTCCGAAATATGGTGCTAACGGTGCATGTATTGGTACAATTTTTGCTGAATTTACTGTTATGTTTATACAAGTTATAGTTGTAAATAAAGATATACCAATAATTAAATATATTTTAGAAAATATTTTCTATATTGTGCTTGGAATAGTAATGTCTATAATAGTAAAATTAATTGGTAATTCATTAGGAATCGGAGTAGTGACTTTAATTTTGCAAGTTTGTGTTGGTGCAATATTTTATGTGGTTTTTGCTATTATATTTGTTATTGTATCTAAGGATGATTTACTTAAATTTTTTTCCAAAAAAAATAAAAATGATACTTTGCGTGAAAAATGTATGTTAGATTCAAAGATAACTAATAAATTAATATTAGAGGAAAATGATAATTTTGAAAATAATAATATAGAAGTTATAGAAGATAATAACAAAGTCTTTACTAAAGATGATTTAAATGAATTATTAATTAATATGAAAACATATAATTTTAAATTTAATAATGATGATTATTTAAGAGATGGTAAATATCCTAAAATATTGTCTGAAAGTAGTGAATTTATGAGATATGTTATTGATAAAGATTTTAATAATTTATCTTATATAGATACTGATATAGATAAAGATTATTTAATACATATAATGAATTATACTTTTAGAAAAGTATATTATTTAAAAAAAGCAGATCATGAAATAAATTTTGATAAAGAAAAATTTATTAACTCATTAATAATAAAAGAAGATTATTTTAATGAATGTATGAAATATATCGATAGGCTTAATTAAAGAATAATTTTAATATTAATCTTTTTTTATGTTCTATTAAAATAGAAGGGTGGCATTATGAATAAGAAAAAGATAATATTTATTATATTAATTATTTGTTGGCTAGGAATTATATTTTATTTTTCTAGTATGGATACTTATGAATCTAATGGTGATAGTAAAGAAGTAGTTAGTATTGTTGTAGATAAGGCTATAGATATTAGTAATAGTAGTATTAATGATAATAAAAAGGAAGATATTGTTAATGTACTTAATCTTCCTATTAGAAAATTTGCTCATTTTAGCCTATATTTTATACTTAGTATATTATTTATGTCTTTTTTTATTAGTTTTAATAAGTTTAATTTAAAGACTATAATATTAATATCTATTCTTTTATGTTTTATATATGCCATTACTGATGAATTTCATCAAACTTTTATAACTGGTAGGACTGGACAGTTTAGTGATGTTATTATAGATACAATAGGGGCTAGTGTTGGTTCTATTATATATAGTATAGTTTATAAGAAAATAAAAAATATATAGTATATATAAATTAAAACAGTCGCAAATTTTGAGATAGTTGAATTATTTTATTTTTAGTCTAAAGCATTATTAAACCATACTGTTTCATCTTTCATACTATCAATCAATTATTTCTTTATGAATATAAACATTTTTATTATAAGCTATTTCTCTAACAAAAGAAGAAACTTTTGATTTAGGACAGATAATATATACTTTATTCTTAGTTCTAGTTAAAGCAACATAGAATAGTCTCCTTTCTTCAGGATACATAATATCTTCATCTATAGTAGGTTTTATTAGTTTTATTAAGGGGTCATCTTCTATTTTAGAAGGGAAACCATATTTATTATCAATAGCATTTATTAATACTACTTCATCATATCCTAATCCTTTAGAAGAATGAACTGTTAAATAGTCAATTATAATATTAGGATTATCTTGCCAGATAATTCTTTCTTTATTTTTCTTGGTAAAATATTTATCTCTAGTTATACTATCTATATCTTTGTTATATCTTCCTAAGAATAAAACTTTTTCTTTACTATTGATTTTCTTCATAATATAATTAACAGACTTAGCCTTATTAGAATTTATATAAAAGGGATCATTATCATCATATAAATATATTTCAACTGGTTTAAATAAATGTTTATTAGATTTTAGAGTTTTCTTTATTTGATTATTATTTTTATTAATAAATTCTTTAGCAACATCTAATAATTCTTGAGAATTACGGTAAGTATTCTCAATAGGAATTTTTTTAGCATTTTTCATATACATTTTAAAATTAGTAAATAAATCTACTCTAGAACCTGCGAATGCAAATATAGATTGATAATCATCTCCTACAGCAAACACTTTAGCATTAAATAGTTTAGCAATTTTATCGGTTAAATTAAATCTTTGAATAGATATATCTTGATATTCATCAATAATAATATATTTATAATCAACTCCTAAATTATATTCTTTAACATTATCTATCTCTTTATATGCTAAATTAATCATATCTTCAAAATCAATAAGATGTTTATCTTTTAAATATCTTTGATAGTAATCATAAAAATCTAATATTACATCTATTTGTTCTTTTAATAAATTATTTTGTTTTTCTTTAATATTAATTAAATAATCTCTATCATAATTACTTGATTTAAAATAAGATATAAAGGGAATTAATAATTTTTCAATAAAATCATAAAAATAACTATTTTCACTAGTTTTTATTAGTTCTTCATAAATATCTTTATTATTAGTTTTATTTAAAGTATAACCTCTTTTTAATAGTTCTTTCTTTAAATAATCTATTTTTTCTTTATAATTCATACTAGATTTAGTAATAATAAATAAATCTTTATTTGGTAATTTTTTATGGAATTTATGTTTTAATTTTAAAGTATCTAAATAGTTATTTAATTCTATATCTGTAAAAGAGGTATTATTATTATTTTTATCTATACCAAAATGTTCAATATAATTATATAATTCATTTTGGTATATATAAAAATCAGGCTTCATTATATGATCATTAACTTTATTATCAAATATTTTTTCATATTCATAATTAATACCATTTAAAAATAAAAAGTTAGCAATATCTACTTCTTCTTTAGATTTAACATATTCACCTTTAATAGTTTTTAAATAATTTCTTCTTTTCTTAATAACTTTTTTTATATAATTATTTATATCTTTTTCGTTATTAATATATTTTCTTTTATATAAATAATTATGATATTCATAGAAAGAGTTAAAATTTTTATATTCGTCATTAATACCTAATCTATTTTGAAAAGCATTATAAAATTTATTAAATTTATCTATATTATTAAATAATTCATTTTTAATATAATTTGTGAATATCATAAATTTAGATGCTTCACTTACAATATCTAGTTTTTCACTAGTAGCACTTCTTAATATTTTCATACCTAGTTTATGAAAAGTATAAACGTCTACATCAGTATAGCCAAATAATTTATGTATTTTATCTTTTATTTCATTACAAGCTTTATTAGTAAAAGAAATAACTGCAATTTCATTTTGTTTATAGTTACATTTATCTATTAAATACTTAACTTTAGCTGCCATTGTTGTAGTTTTACCAGCTCCAGCACCTGCTATTACTAAAAGATTATCTTCTTCACATATAATAGCTTTCTTTTGATCTAAATCTAGTTTAATATCTTTAAACATATTATTAAAATAATTATCGTATTCTTTTAACTTACTATTTAGATATTGTCTATTATGGTGTTTAATAATTCTATTTTTATCTATTACAATTTCTCTTAAAAATCTATAAAATATATTATCATGATGGAGATCTTTATATAAATATTTATACTTATTTAAAAATTTAATATATATATTTTCTGTTATATAAATATTCATAGCCATAAACTTCTTATATTCTTTAATATATTTTAAATAGTCTTTCTTATCAAACATAATACCACCTTATTCTCTTTTATAATTACTTATATTTTACTTATAGTCTTAGTATATCATAAATAATATATATTTTTTTAGAGAATTATTATTTTTTTATGAGTATTATTATAAATTATTTTTTTGAAACATCTATACTAACTTTGTAGATTACAGGTTGAAGAAAATCTTTTTCCAATAACATCTTTTTATTAATTATATGATATTTTGGATTTTTCTTAATATCATATAAATAATAAATATAATAATTTTCATCTTCTTTTAAATGTTGTAATTCATTATCTGTAATATAAAAATCTAAGTAAGATAAATTACTACAGTTTGTTTTAACTTCTATATGAATTTCATTACCCTTATCATCAAAAGAAATAATATCATATCCAATAGCGTCATTATCACAAATTGATACTTTTTTTGCTAGATTTGTTAGACCTTTATTAATCAGTTTATTTTTCTCATATTGCAAAACTGCATTTTCTCCTCGGTTGCCTATATCCTTTTTAGCACGGTTTATTTTTTCATAATCAGTTTGCCGTGAACGATATTCATTTTTTTTATTTTGACAATGTTTTTTGAGATAAAGAAAATCAGTGAACTCTAAATTACAATCTATTTCTTCAGAAACTGTATTTTTAATTTTTAGTTCTTTTTTAAATGTAGTATATTAAAATGTAACAAAATAGTAATCATCTTTATCTTTAAAAAATTTGTTAGTATTTCTATATTCTTTTAATAACATTTTTTTCTTTTCAAATGTATTTATTTTGTGCATATCATATTCAATATTTAGAATATTTAAAAATTTATCTACATCTTCTTCTTTAAAAATACATAAATATTTATTAGGAAAATAAGTTGATAAAATTTTTTCTTTAAATATTGTAGCAATTTTATTTTCATTAATTTTTTCATAATCATCATTTTCAGCTGAAATTAATAGTAAATATATTTCATTTTTTAAATTTTTAAAAGCTGTTTCTAAATTGTTACCAAATTTTTTAGAATATTCATATCTATTATTTTTTTTACTAAACCATACGCCAAATTTATTAACATAAGCCCCACGCATATCTCCTAATTTTATCATATCTCTTTTAATTAGATAACAAAATGACTCTTTACCTTTTGTGTCAATTTCTGCTCTACCTATAACAAAATCATCAATAGAAAGTTGTAAAATCTTATCAATAGTGAATTTATTTATAAAAGCTTCTCTTACTTTTAATTCATTCTTTATATTATTTAAAAATGTTTGATAAGGATATTCATTTATAAATTGTCTCATTATTTCGTCTAATGATTCTTCTTTTGGAGTTAAATTATATTTTTCTACTAAAGCTTCAATCAATTCATTTCTTAATTTCCAAGTGAATATGTTATTTGTATTTAGTTCTGGTACTGTTTCAAATGGTATATTCCATCTTCTGTTTTGACTATTGGTACCAATTTGTTCTTCTAAATGTAGCATATTTATTATTCTTTTTCCAAAGTTAGATATATAAAGATTTATGGCACCTACTTTGGTATTTAAGGCTTGAGCAATATTTTTTCCATTCGATGTATAGTTTTTACAATCATATAGATAATGTAGAATATCTAATACTTTGTTATTTTCTTGTGCTTCATTTTCTAGTATTTGTAACCATATTTTTTTATCATTGATTCTTTTTTTATTTACTAACTCATAATAATCATTATCATAATAATTAATTTTGTTATTATTCATAATATCACCTCTTCCTATCGATATAATTACTAAAAAATATTTTATCATGCTTTGTTTTATTATCCAATAAGTTAGAAGCACTTTATTAATAATTTTTCTTAAAATATTAAAAATTTAAATAATAAAAAAATTCCCACTTACTAAGGGAATTCTTTAATTTTCATTTAAAGCATTATTTATTTCTATTTTAGCTTTATTTAAACTATCAGTATCTACTTGCATTACATATAATTTTTGCCATGGATATGAATATGTATAATCCATATGATCATAACCATTTACATCTATTGATGTAATATTCCATTTATAGTTATTTTCTATTTGTTTATTGATTATTTCTTGAATGTTATCTTTACTCATATTAGTTTGGAAACTATTTTCTAGTGTTGATACAAGGTTTAGATAAGTATTTATATCTCTAGATTCAGTAACTTTATTTATAATAGCTTCTATTACTTTTTCTTGATTTCTTCCTCTTTGTCTATCACCATCACTAAAAGCATATCTATTTCTTGAGAAGGCTAATGCTTCTTCTCCAGTAAGATTAGTATTTAAACCTTTTTTATATATTCTATTTCCAGCTTTAAATTCATAGTCTGAATAAACATCTATTCCTCCTATATAATCTACTAGAGATATAAGAGAATTAAAGTTAATTCTAACATAATAGTCAATATCAGTATCTAAAAAGTTTTCTAATGTTTTTATAGAAGTATCTATTCCATATACTCCAGCATGAGTAAGTTTATCATTAAGGCCACTTTTTCCATAGAGTGGGACATACATATCTCTAGGAATAGATGTTAATAATATTTTACTAGTATTTGGATTAATAGTTGCTATTATATTAACATCACTTCTAGATACTGTATTTATACTACCATATGTATCTATACCACTAATATATATATTAAAAGAGTCTTCATCCATATTTATCTTTTTAAAAGTTTCTGTTTTTTTATCAGTTGTTATTTCTATTGTATATAATACTTTGGTTTTATTTTCAAAGTCTGTTAATCCTTCATCTAGTATAGAAATATAATTTTCATTTAATAAAATAAATAAACATTTTTATTATACGATATTTCTTTAACAAAAGAAGAAACTCTATATTTTGGACAAACAATATATACTTTATTTTTTTATCTATAATAAGTTTTATTAATTTTATTAATAAATTCTTTAGCAATGTTTACTTCTTTCATAGATTTAACGCTTTCTTTATAGTTTTTAAATAATTTTTTTAAAAAATTAAAATTAAGAAATATTGCTAAAATACCAGATATTATTTTAATATTTGCGAAAAAAATACAAAATTTAGATAAATAAGTATACTTTTAAATACTTTTAATATATAATATATATAGGAGGAGAGAAAAATGCTTATAGAATTTAGTGTTAAGAATTTTTTGTCTTTTAAAGATAAGGTAACATTATCTATGGAAAAAGGTAATGGGGACGAAAATCTAGATAATATAATATCTAATAATAATATTAATTTACTTAAAACTGCTGTTATTTATGGAGCAAATGCTTCAGGTAAATCAAATATATTAAAAGCTTTCACTTGTGCTATACTAATGGTAAGGAATTCTAGTTTAATATCAATTGGAGAAAAATGGAAATTTATAAGACCATTCTTATTTGATGAGGTAAGTAAAGATAAACCAAGTGAATTTGAATTTATATTTATAGCAAATAAAGTTAAGTATAGATATTTTTTTTGTGCAGATGCTAACAAAATATATGATGAAGTATTAGATGCTTATTATTCTCAAAAGCCAACTAATATTTTTACAAGGACTAATACAAATACTTATGCTTTTACTAATGACAAAAGTAAATTAGAATCTTTAGCTACAAATAATACAGAAAATAAATTATTTTTAGCAACAGCAACTACATGGAACTATGATAAAACTAAAGATGCTTATCTATGGTTTGCTAGTGCAATAGATACTTATGATTCTTTTGAAAATATGGCTGATAAAGATTTGGTTGCATATAGTAGTGGAGAAGAACAATTAAAAGATTTTGCATTAAAATTATTAAAAGAAGCAGACATTCTTATAAAAGATATGATTGTTGATTATGAAGAAAAAGAAATGGATAGTACAATGGTTGATATGTTAGTTCCACCACTTGCAAGAACTGGTGATAAATTTAAAGTTAAAAATGTTAATATTGAACTTGAGCATGAAGTTGTAGATGACAATAATAACAGACATATTTATAAATTAAATTTTAATGAAGAATCATCTGGAACAAGAGTGTTATTTTCGTTTGCTCCATTTTTAAAAAGAGCATTTGAAGCACCCAAAGTTATTGTAGTTGATGAACTAGAAAGAAGTATGCATCCTGCTTTAGTAGAATTTATAGTTAAATTATTTAATAATAAAGAAATAAATAAAGTTAATAGTCAATTGATATTTACAACACATGCTATTAACTTATTAAATTTAGAATTGTTAAGAAGAGATCAAATATGGTTTACAGAAAAAAATCCAGATAATGGAATTTCAGATTTATACCCACTTGATTCGTTCTCGGTTAGAAAAGATGAAAATATTCAAAAAGGCTATGTAAATGGTAGATATGGAGCTATTCCATTTATAAGAGATATTGATTTATGGCTAGAAGACAATTAAGACATAATAATAAAAAGCCCTTAATTGTTATATGTTCAGAGGGAGGTAAAAAATCTTCGGAATATTACTATTTTAGAAAGCATAGTAATAGGAACTTAAGGATTCAATTTTCTACAGGTAATAGTACTGATCCAAAAGGTATGTTAGATGATTTGCTAAAGTATATTCATAATGAAGATATTAAATCGGAAGATAATTGTAAAATTTTCTTAGTATTAGATACAGATTTGGATCAAAGACGAATAAGTGAAATAAAAGCAATAGAAAGTGAATGCATTAAAAATAATATAGAGATAATTACATCAGCTCCAACTTTTGAAATATGGTATTTAATGCATTATCGAAATAAGGGATTAAAGTTTCAAACAAGTAAAGAAGTAAAAAGGGAATTAGAAAAATTAAATGGTACATATATAGAAAGTATGGATATGTATAAAATTATTAAGGATTCGACAGATAAAGCAAGAAGTATTGCACAATTTATTGAACAGCAAATTATTAGAAATAATGAAGAATTATTAAGTTCTAATCCACATACTAGTATATATAAGATATTAGATGCAATTGATGAATTTAATAATCTAAATGATTGATGATAATTCTCTAAAAAAGTAAATAAATAATAAAGCACCAGTACAAGCTACAAGCGTTGTATTGGTGCTTTTTAGTAGAAAACGAGTAATATAGGAATTTTCTAAATTATTAAGGAATTCTTTAATTTTCATTTAAAGCATTATTTATTTCTATTTTAGCTTTATTTAAACTATCAGTATCTACTTGCATTACATATAATTTTTGCCATGGATATGAATATGTATAATCCATATGATCATAACCATTTACATCTATTGATGTAATATTCCATTTATAGTTATTTTCTATTTGTTTATTGATTATTTCTTGAATGTTATCTTTACTCATATTAGTTTGGAAACTATTTTCTAGTGTTGATACAAGGTTTAGATAAGTATTTATATCTCTAGATTCAGTAACTTTATTTATAATAGCTTCTATTACTTTTTCTTGATTTCTTCCTCTTTGTCTATCACCATCACTAAAAGCATATCTATTTCTTGAGAAGGCTAATGCTTCTTCTCCAGTAAGATTAGTATTTAAACCTTTTTTATATATTCTATTTCCAGCTTTAAATTCATAGTCTGAATAAACATCTATTCCTCCTATATAATCTACTAGAGATATAAGAGAATTAAAGTTAATTCTAACATAATAGTCAATATCAGTATCTAAAAAGTTTTCTAATGTTTTTATAGAAGTATCTATTCCATATACTCCAGCATGAGTAAGTTTATCATTAAGGCCACTTTTTCCATAGAGTGGGACATACATATCTCTAGGAATAGATGTTAATAATATTTTACTAGTATTTGGATTAATAGTTGCTATTATATTAACATCACTTCTAGATACTGTATTTATACTACCATATGTATCTATACCACTAATATATATATTAAAAGAGTCTTCATCCATATTTATCTTTTTAAAAGTTTCTGTTTTTTTATCAGTTGTTATTTCTATTGTATATAATACTTTGGTTTTATTTTCAAAGTCTGTTAATCCTTCATCTAGTATAGAAATATAATTTTCATTTAATAAAATAACTTCTATATTTTCAGATAATAAATTATTAGCAAGGTCTAGGGCATTACTATATTCTTTTTTTGTAATATTAACTTTGTTTTGTAGTACATTAAGAGCTTTTTTATAATTGCTATCAAATTCTTCTAAAATACCTATTTCTTTATTATTTATATCATTTAATTCTTCGTATTCTGAATCTTTTAAGACAATTACAGAATAGTTATTTATTTCTTTATCTACATCGGTTATTTTGTTTAAAATATTATCTGCTTTTAGAAAGACAAATGATACTCCAATAGAGATAATAATTATTATAGATGTTAATATAATAGATAATATAGTAAATATTTTATTATTTTTTGTTAAAAGAAAATATATTAGTATTATACTTATAAGATAGAATATTGATAGTGCTATTATATATAATGTTGGTAACATAGATGAATGTATTGCTAAAAATATGCTTATAATACTTACTAATAGAAGTATTATAGTTATAATTTTTTTTATCATAATAAAACCTCCTGAAACATTGTTTATTCTATCACAGTTGGTAAAAAAAACAACTATTATTTATTAATTATTATTTTTATTTACATATTGTGTAAAATTATGTGATTTATTAGCATTTTATTGATAAAATTAAAGTTTTGATATATATTTTAGGTGTCAATTATTTCTTTTGTGAGGTGGGAATATGAAGATATTTTTTATAATATTAGGTATAGTTTTGGTTTTTATAATATTATTGTTTATTTATTGTGCGTTAGTGTTATCCAGTAGAGCTGATAGGGGAGAAAATTTTAATAATGTTAAGGATAAAAAATAATCTTACAGGCTTTAAAATGTTACGTATAAATGATATAATAAAAGTGTTTTAGTTGAAACTATTAATTATAAATTGGTATTTTGTGATAAATATATAGACTTAAATTATTGTTTTGAATAGAATAATAGTAGATAAAATATAATTTATTAGTTGGAGGTAATTTTGTGAATAGAGAAGATATACCTATGCTTAAAAATAATCTTATATATTTTGATAACGGGGCTACTACTTTAAAACCTCAGTGTGTTATAGATAGTGTTGTTGATTATTATAGTAATTATTGTGCTAATAGTCATAGGGGAGATTATAAAAATAGTTTG
Source organism: uncultured Bacilli bacterium (assembly GCA_944351345.1). GTDB lineage: Bacteria > Bacillota_I > Bacilli_A > RF39 > UBA660 > RUG11198. The sequence continues at coordinate 23,314 of CALVPO010000005.1, forward strand.
ATAGTTGATAAAATGTATGATGGCGTTAGGAATAAAATAAAGAAGTTTATAAATGCTAATTCTAAGTCGGAGATAGTTTTTACTAGTGGGACTACTGATTCTTTGAATAGAGTAATATTTGGATATTTTAAGCATACCCTTAAAGCGGGAGATGAAGTACTTATTACTGAGAGTGAACATGCTAGTAATATACTTCCTTGGTTTGCTCTTAGTAAGGAGATTGGTATTAAGGTTAAATATATTCCTCTTGATGATAATAATGAGGTGTCTTTAGAGAATGTTAATAAGACTATTAGTGATAAGACTAAGGTTATTTCTTTAGCATATGTTACTAATGTTATTGGAGATATAAGACCTATCAGAGAAATATGTTCTATTGCACATAAAAAAGGTATTTTAGTTGTTGTAGATGGAGCTCAGAGTGCTAGTCATATAAAGATGGATGTACAAGTTGATGATGTAGATTTTCTAGCTTGTAGTGCTCATAAAATGTATGGTCCTACGGGAGTTGGTTTTTTATATGGCAAGTTTTGTCTTTTAGATAAGATGAAGCCTGTTAGTTATGGTGGAGATATGAATGCTATGTTTACTAGTGATGGTTATATGGAACTTAGGGAAGTGCCTATTAGATTTGAAGCTGGTACGCAGAATATAGCCGGTGTTATTGGTATGGGAGCTTGTATTGATTATTTGAATAGTATAGGTCTTAATAAGATAGTAACGCATGAACATAAATTAAAGGAGTATTTAGTAAGTGAGTTAGAGAAGTTAGATAATATAGAAATATATAATAAAAATAATATAGGGAATATTGTTGCTTTTAATGTTCGTGATGTTTTTAGTCAAGATGTTAGTATATATTTAGATAAGTATAATATTTGTGTTAGGGCTGGTAATCACTGTGCTAAAATACTTAATAATGTTTTTAATGTTAATAATACTTGTAGGGTAAGTTTTGCTTTTTATAATACAAAAGAAGAAATTGATGAGTTAATTAGAGTTTTGAAGAGAATTTCTAACATATATAATGAAATATTATAGATGGGGTGGAGATTATGGATAATGATTTACGTAAGAATATAATTTTAGATAATTATAATAATGCTAATTGTAGAAAACGTCATGATGGTGATAGTAATTATAGACTAGTTAATACGAGAATTGATACTTGTATAGATAATATAGATTTATATTTGAAATTTAATGATGTTAGATTAGAAGATATTTCTTTTGATGGTGAAGCTTGTGTTATTAGTACTAGTAGTGCTAATATTATGAGTAATTTAATTAAAGGTAAGAGTCTTGATGAAATACTTGATATTATGGATAATTATTTTAAGATGATTAGGGGCGAAGATTATGATAGTAGTAAATTAGGGGATAGTATTGTTTATGATAATATAAAAAATCAACCTAATAGGATTAAGTGTGCTACTTTGAGTTGGAATGGTGTTTATAAGGAAATTATGAAATATAAAGAAGAATTAGAAGATAAGTAAAAACCTAGATATTTGTTATGATATCTAGGTTTATATTTTGGTGCTTTTTTATTTTTGTTAAGTTTTGTTCTATTTCATTTTTTATATTGTTATTATA
>CALVPO010000006.1 GCA_944351345.1 uncultured Bacilli bacterium
CTTCACTTTCAGTTCCTTCGTTGCTGATAATTTCGATATTACCGCTTTGTTTTTCTACTTTTATTTTTAATTTTATCGTATTTCCATTTTTTCTATCTAAAGTTGTTCCTCCAAATATTGTTTCTTCTTTTGTTTTATCGTTGTAATTAGCCTTGTATAAGCCTACATATTCGTCAATTCCATATTCTCTTGTTCCTTCTAATTTGTTATCTTTTGTAAGCCCATTAGGTGAAGTATCCTGCAAAAAATTGCTATAACTATTTACTAGATCATCCTTTGAAATAATATCATTATTAAAAATATTAGATAAGCACACACTTCCTGCAATTATAATTCCTATAATGGCTAGTAAAATTAATTTAAAGAATCCCAGCATTATCTATTCCTCCTCTTTTTTTCATTTACTTCATCTATAGTACTTAAATATGTTATTTTAAATACTTTGTCATAATAGATTTTTCCGTTTTTTAATAATAGGAATATATTAATAATATAGAAAAATATAATAAATATAAAACTGCCTAAATATATCCATATTGATGATATTGTAGATAAATTTATATTATTAACTATATTCTCTACTATTGTTAAAATAAAAATTGGTAATAAAAAGTAGTAAAAATAGTTAAATATATTTTTTAAAATTAATCTTATAAATTTCATATTTTGAAAAGTTACTCTTACATTTAAGAAGTTACTGGCAATTGTTTTACCATTCCAAAAATATGGTATTATGGCATAATAAATTATAAAAGATACTGTTGTTGGGAATAATGTTCTAGAAAATACTGAGAATATTGTAGATAAACAAAGATATATAAATACGTCTAGGAAGAATAAAGTTATTCTTCTAAATCCTGATACTTTTTTACCATTCTCGATGGTTTTCTCATCTATTTCATCTCTTGTTGGTAAAAAATTATCTATTACTCCCATAATAAAGTATCCTATAACTCCACCTAACGTGTTTGTTATTAAATCATCTATATCACATAGTCTATAAGGTCTTGGATATAGTCCATAAAGTCCTGTTACTTGCGTGAATTCAAAAAAGAGTGAAAGAAATAGAGTTACTATAAATGTCTTTTTTAGATTACATTTATAGTAGTATCTTAAATACATGCCAAATGGAATTGTCATGATAATGTTGAAAATAAAAGTATAAACACTAGGATGAAATAATGTAGGAATATAAGTGGAAGGATCTGTTAGAGAAAAGTTTGTTTCTCTAATAATATCTTTAATAAAAGTAAATGGTATTAATTGTACTATTTTTCCAGTCATATTTGCTACTTCTTCTCTACTTGGGAGGGGTAATATAACTAGAAAATATATTGTAATTAAATAAAGTATAAATGAGTATATTATTAGTACTCTAAATTTATTTATAGAGCCATATTTATGGTATTGATGTAGGATAAAAGGAATAGTAAATAGAAATGCTATAATTGGAAAAACAAGAACTGCAGTTTTTACTACTTCTAAATAACTCATGTTTATTATAGTAAGTTTTACTATTCCTTTTTTAGCTTATTATAACTGTGATTAGAATTGAATTTGGTAGCCATGTATTTCCAATTATAGGGTAAAAACATTTTATTTCTCCTTTATAATATTTTTACTACATAAATAAGTTATTAGGAAATATCCACCATAGATAAATACAATAACTCCTGCTGTTACAATAATAGATTTTATTAGTTCATCCTTACCAAATGTTTCTAAAAGATATGCACAGAATTTAATTCCAAAAATTGAATGGATGATTGCTAGGATAAGTGGGAACATAAAGAATATTCCAATTTGTCTAAATAGGGCTTTATTAAGTACTTGCTCATCTGTACCAATCTTTCTTAGCATGCTAAATCTTTCTTTATTATCAGTAGATTCTGATAATTCTTTTAGGGCTAAAATTGCAGCACTTGCTATTAAGAAAATAATACCTAAGTATAAGCCTATGAATGTAATCATTGCTCCTAGTCCAATACTTCCTTCATATAAAGATATTTTAGTACTTGCCTCGATATCGGTATTTGGAGCATAAGAACTATTATCTAAATTAATAATTATATTTTCTATTTTTTGTTTTTCTTCATCTGTATTAGCTTTATAATTGGCAACTAGTATTCCACTTTCTCTAGGCATATTATTAAGAATATCATCTGGTACAACAAATATTCCTGTATTAATGTGACTACTTGTCATATAAACGAAACCATTCATACATTCATCGTATTTTGGCGTTAAAGTTATTCCATTTATTGTAATTGGAGTTTTTCTTTGTAAACTTTCGTTTCTAATATTAATCCATGAATCAAAGTCAGCAACGACAGCATATTCATTACTATTTAAATGAACTTTATCTAATCCATATAATTTGGCTAGTTTATTATAATCGCTCATCTTTATAAAAGTCTCAGCGGCATCATAATCTAAATATGGAAATTGTTTTTCTATTTGTCTATAAGAATCACCTAGAGTATCTCTAACTAGAATATCGTTACTGGCATATAAATTAAATTCAATAATATCTTTAAAGTACTTATCTATATTAAATCCTAGTTTATTTAGTGTTTCGCTAACTGATATTTTAGAATCTGCTATTATTCCTTCGGAGTATCCTGAGTCAGTTGGTAGATCCATTTTTTTATCAAGTTGTATATCGGCTGGTACCATAGTTTCCAAATTACTTGTCATAGAATTTCTAATAGAAATAGCACTTGATAGTACGCAAATTGTAAAAAATAACATTAAACAAATAATTGTCATGGAAAATACTGTGGTATTAATTTTGCTACTGAATTGTCTTAGGGTAAAACTATTTAGGCCTTTATAGTAAATATTTTTTATGCTCATAAATATTTTTAATAATAATCCTGATAAAGACCAGAAAATAAAGAATGTTGAAATAGTTCCTAAGGCAATAGGAATTAATATTTTATCGGCTGTTTGTAATTCTGTTATTCCGCCTGTTACACACCAGTAGGCATATCCTAAGATACAGGTAGAAATAATAAATATAATTATACAAATCCAAGGGTTTTTCATTTTTATTTTTTCTGATTTTTTATTAGCATTAAATAAATCTATTAATTTACAGCGACTTACATTATATGTATTAAAAATCATAACAAGTATATACATAACACTAAAATATATAAGTGTTTTAACACAAGCTGATGATGAGAATACAAATTCAAATTCGGTCATTTTAGCTTCAAACATATTTGCAACAAGTAGACTCATTACTTGTGATAATACTGTTCCTATAACTAAACCTACTACTAATGATATACATCCAACTATTAAAGTTTCAAAGAATAGTATTAAGGATATTTTTCTTTTGCTCATTCCAAGGGTTAAATATATACCAAACTCTTTGTTTCTTCTTTTCATTAAGAATCTATTGGCATAAATAATTAAGAAACCTAATATAAATGCAACAAAGACACTTACGCCAGATAACATACTATTCATTAAGTCAATGATTTCATAAGTTGATGCTGATACTTTCATCATAACTGTTTGGCTTTCAATCGCATTAAATATATAAAATATTGCAACACCTAATATCAAAGTAAAAAAGTAGATGGTATAATCTTTTATACTTCTAGCAATATTTTTTAGAGATAATTTAAAGAGCATCGTTTAAATCTCCGCCTAAAAGGGTTACAACGTCGATAATTTTATCAAAAAATTCTTTTCTTGAATCAGCACCTTTATGTAATTCATTAAAAATTTTACCATCCTTGATAAATATTACGCGTGTTGCATAACTAGCTGTAAAGGCATCATGTGTAACCATTAAAATAGTTGCATCTAATTCTTTGTTCAAATAATCAAATCTTTCTAATAGCATTTTAGCTGATTTGGAGTCTAATGCTCCTGTTGGTTCATCTGCTAAAACAAGTTTGGGATTGGTAATAATTGCTCTGGCTGATGCTACTCTTTGTTTTTGTCCCCCACTCATTTGATAGGGATATTTTTTTAGAACGTCTTTTATATCTAGTTCCTTAGCAACTTTATTAATTCTTCTATCAATTTCACTTGCTTTTACATTTTGAATGGATAAGGCTAGGACTATATTTTCATAAGCAGTCAAGGTATCAAGTAAATTGAAATCTTGAAAAATAAAACCTAGTTCTTCTCTTCTGAATTTATTAAGATTATTACCTCTTAGTTTAGTAATATCTTCTCCATCTACAAAAATATGGCCTGATGTTACTTTATCTATTGTAGATATACAATTTAAAAGTGTTGTTTTACCAGAACCACTTGCTCCCATGATAGCAACAAACTCGCCTTTATTTACTTCAAATGATATATTATCTATTGCTTTTGTAAGGCTAGATCTACTACCATAATATTTTTCAACTTTGTTAATTTTTAGAATATTTTCCATAAAACTTCTCCTTTCATGCTTACATTTTATAATAAAAATAAGAATTTGTCGTTATTTTAATATTACAATATATTACAATTTTGTAATTTAAAAATACTAATTCTTATTTTATATCAATAATATTTTATAGTAAATGTTGTTTCTTGTCCTTGTTTAGAAATTGCAGTAATAGAACCATTATTTTTTTCTATTATTGTTTTAGCAAGAGCTAGACCAATTCCTATACTATCTTTTGATGAATTTCTCCCCTTGTAAAATCTTTCAAATATGTGAGGTAAATCTTTTTCATCAATTCCTTCTCCATTATCTTTAATGACAATTTATCTATATATATTTTTATGATAAATTACATGATACAATTGATTTTGTTAAAATGAATTTTGAAGAAAGAGATAGATTAGATGCTGGATTTGATAATTTTGATTTTGAAACTATTTTTTTAAAGAAGTTAAGTGATGATGAATTACAAGAAATTAATTCTATTATAAAAGATTATAATGATACTAATAAACAGCATATAAGACAAAAGATTAATACTTTAAATAATACTTTTATGCAATAATATAATAATTACTTATTGACAGATTAAATTCCAAAAAATAGAACTAATAAATTGCATAATAGGTTAAAAAAGAGAAAAAAAACAGAAAGATAAACTTTTCAGTTTTTGGGTAATAAAATCTTTTTAGGAGTTGGTTTATCTTTTTGGTCTAATATAGAAGATTTAGGTTTTATATTCATTGCATCATATATGGTATGAGTTAAAAAATATGTGATTGGTAAATTAGTATAACTAAAGGTTAGAGTTTCTTCATGTTTATTTTTTCTTAATTCATCTACTTTTGTTAGATATTTTATTCTTAATTTAGAGTCTTTAATTTCACTAAATATTTCATTCATTATGTTACATTTAAAATCAATTAAATCATGTAAAAAATCTCCTATTGTTATTTTATAATCATTTAATATCTTTATTATTTTTTTGTCACAATGAGAAAAAAATTTTTCCCAATTATCTGGAAATTGAAAATCATCACAATATAATATATATAATAGTTCTTGAAGTTCTACATAAACACGTATTAAATAATCAATTGCAAATATATTTTCTTTACTGTTAGGATTCTCTTTCATTATAGATATATCATTATATTTGCTTTTTATTTCGTTTAATAATTTGGGATATATAAAATTATCAATTGGTACTGTAAAAAATCCATCGGCTTCTAATTTCTTTTTAAACATCATATCGTGTCCTTTTGAAAATAGGAAGTAATCTTTAAGTAAAAGGAATATTTGATTAATTTCATTATTATTTCCATATTTTACTATATTTTTAAATTCTATGAAATGATCTTCATAACTAGCACCGTCTAGTATTTCACTTAGGGGAATATCACTAGCATTTTCAGCAAAGTATTTTCTTTCACTTTCTATATTTTTCTTTTTTATATATAAAACAGTTTTATCGTACATATTTTTTACAACTTCATCTAAAGTTATTAATTTCATAAAAATCAGCTCCTTGTATGTATATTATAAGATTTTATTTTTTTGTTTTCCGTCTAACCAGGAAAATAAATTATCAAAAACAATTTCTGCTCTTTCTTCTAGTGATTCTATTGAGGCAAAAGCCATGTGTGGTGTTAATATAATGTTTTTTGGGTGTATTAGGTTATAATCTGGTGATAGTGGTGGTTCTTCTTCAAAGACATCACATGCTGCTCCTGATATTACTCCTGTTTCTAATGCTTCTTTTAAATCTTCTGATTTAACTATATTGCCTCTAGCAGTATTTATTAAGATTGCTGTTCTTTTCATAAGGGATAATTCTTTTTTTCCAATCATTCCTTCTGTTTTATTAGTTAGTGGACAATGTAATGATACAATATCAGATTCTTGTAATAATTCTTTTAATTCTACTTGTTTATCTATAGAATTATCATTTACTATACTTCTATTATAGACAATTACTTTGCAGCCAAAGGCTTTACAAAGGTGGGCTACTCTTTTTCCTATTTTGCCTGCTCCTATTATGCCAACTGTTTTTCCTTGTAATAAATTACCAACAATTTTTGTTTTTCCTTCTCTACAATTTACTTCATTTTCTTTTATTTTACGAAGTAATTGTATCATAAAGCTTATACATAATTCTGCTACTGCTTGAGTGGCATATCCTGATGCATTGCTAACGGCAATATTTTTTTGTTTTGCTACATCAAGTGGAATATGATCTACTCCTGTAAAGGCTACATCTATAAATTTTAATTTTTTAGCATTTTCTAAGACTTTTTTATCTAATGGCATATTGGCAATTATTAGAGCGTCAGCATCTTTTACTCGTTTAATTTGAGTATTTATATCTAAGTCTTTTTTATATGATATAAATTGATTGCCCATTTTTTCTAATTTTTCTCTATATTTTTCTATAATACTATTTGATACTCCTAGTTCTTCTAATAATACAATTTTCATTTCTTCTCCTTTATTTTATTAAGATTTTACATTCAATTTTAGGATTAATTAATTTTGAAAAATTAGTTGCATCTTCTTTGTTTCCTACTATACTTCCATAATGAATTGGTACTACTATTTTAGGTTTTATTGTGTTTATTAATTCTGATGCTTCTTGATAGTTCATGGTAAAGGTACCACCAATTGGTACAAAGGCTACATCACATTTTATTTTTTTATTATCTTCTGTTATATCTGTGTCGCCTGCAATATAGTAAGTTATTCCTTCTAATTCTATTAAATAGCCTACCCAATTATTTTTTCTTGGATGAAATTGTTTATTAGTGTTATAGGCTGGTATTGTACTAAATTTTAAATTTCTTATATTATAATCTTCGTATGGTTTTACAGAGATAATATTTTCTTTTTTTAGGCCTTTATTTAATAATTTTTCTAGTAAATCTACTGGTGATACTATGATAGTATTATTTTTTATTACTTTATCTATGTCTTCTTCTGAATAATGATCATAATGATCATGAGTAATAAAGATAATATCCGCATCATTATAGTTTTTTTCTATTTTAAATGGATCAAAATAAATAATTATTTCTTTATTTATTTTAATGCTACTATGACATAATACTTCTATATTATTTAACATAAAATATTCTCCTCTCATATAGATTATAGCATATTATTAATTTTTCTCCTAACATTATTATCACCAATTAAATTGTACTATATAAAGATATGATTGTCACTCTATGTTTTATAGAATATAGTGAAGCTGATTTAGAATAATAAATATCTTTTTTGTATTTTTAATGTATTATTTTAATAATAATGCTATAATAGTTAAAAGTTTGTTATGTAATTATTGATATTAAACTATGAAATGGAGGTGGTAATATGTTAGATGAAAGTAAAATAAAAGTTTCTAATGTTAATGTTAGCTTTAGGAGTATAAGTATAGCTAATGTATATAAATTAAAGGATTACTTATTTATAAAATTTGATAATATGCAAAAGATTTTAACTAATGGGCATGATTTATATGATGTTTCTGATTATGACTATATAGATGATATATTTAATATGGGAAATAGAGTTTGTGGTGTTTTTATTAAATTTTCTAAAACTTTTGTTATAGATATTAGAACTAAAGAAATTTTATTTGAAAATGAAAATGCTTATAATGTAAGTAAGAAAGATGATAGAACTTTATATGTTATTAAGAAGATTGGTAATAATGCTATATATGATATTAAGACTAAAAAATATTTACAAGCTCCTAAAAATTATGAATTTGAAAACTCTTTAGGTAATAATTTATATGTATTTAAAGAGAATGATAAGAATAAAGAATTTTATGATAAAAAAAGATGTGTTATAAATGCTGATGGTAAGGTTTTGTTAGAAGATATAGATGGTTGGATAGAGGCAGTAGATAACTATATAATAATAAAAAAATCACATAGTATTAGTGTTATTAATATTAATGAAGATTCAATATTGGATATTAGAACTATAAAAAAAGATAGTGAGATGATTGCTGATCCTGATTATCGTGATGGTAATATAATAGTAATTAAAAGAGGGACTATAGAAATATATAATTTAGATTTAGAGTCAACTAATAAATTTATTATAGATGATTTAACTGATGTTATTGATTATGAAATTATTTCAAATATATTGAAAATTTGTATACCATATACAAGTTCTGATAAACAAATTAATAAGCATTTATTTATAAATTTGGAAACTGGGGCTATAATAACTCATGTTAGAATAGAGGCATATCCATATTGGACCCCTACTAAATATATTGGGCAAGATAGTATTGAACCTGGATTAAAAGATTATTATTTTTATGATAGTGACTTTAAACCTATAATTAGTGTTAGGGCTAATTCTTATGAAGATATTGATAGTAATATGGATAATACTATGTTTCTTATTAAGGGAGTAAATGGGGATATAGAAAAAGAGCTATTGATAAATGCTGAAAATGGTAATATAAGAGAAAATAATTATGATTATATACATTTTCATCTTACTCTCCCCTATGGTTATGGAGTTAATTGTGATAATGAAAGAATGGATTTTTTTGATAGAGATTTTAATGTTATAATTTCTGATTTTGATTATAATAAGTTTAATTTAAATTTTATTTATACAGAGTTTTCTTATTTTATAGTTAATGATTATGTTTGTATTAAGAGTCGTGTTTTAGATGGTTATGGGCAATATAGGTTAAGGACAATTATATATAAGGCAAGTGGTGAGATTATTTTAGATTCTTTTAGTTGTAAATGCTATGCTTTAGGTGATTTTATTCAAATTATTGATAATAAAAAAAGCGAATTTTTGAATACTATTACAGGAGAAATTGGTCCTTTAGTAATAGAGGCACCAGTTAATAAGAGTGGTAAAATAGATTTTAATAATATAAATAATATTAGTAATATTTTAGATGTTAGTGATGATAAAGTATTAAAGAAAAAGAAATTAGTAACTAATAGAGGTAATACTTAATTTTATAAATATAAAGAGGTGTTTTTTATGAAACTATCTGAAATTGATAAAGAAATTTTAAGTGATGAAGATATTGATAAGATAGTATATGATAATACTAGTGATAATGGTCAAAATTCTTATTATGGGTTAGTTTTTGGAAATAGTGTGCTACTTAATGAGAGGGTTGAAGCAGCAGTTTTGGCATATAAAAATAAAAGAATAAAAAAATTATTTTTAGTGGAGGTATTAATGGTATTAGTAATTCTAGTAATGATTTAATTCCTGAGGCTGTTAAGATGAGGAATCTTGCTATAGAGTTAGGAGTTAATAAGGATGATATTTTATGTGAGGATATGGCTAATAATAGTTTTGAAAATGTTGAATATTCTTTTAATTTAATTGGTAATAAAATTGATAATATTGCTATTATTACTAGTGAGTTTCATTTGAAAAGATGTATGGCTATAATTAAAAAGTATCATCATAATATAGATATTATAATGATACATGCTAAAGATGGGTTTACTGATAGGGATAATTGGTTTTTATCTGATAATACTTGGAATAGTGGTAGAAGTTTGGCTACTTATGAGGCTAAGCTTTTGATAAAGTATGTTAAAGAGAATAAAATATATGATATAGATATTGGCTAGTAAAATTATAGGAGTATTAGTATTAATAAATCTATTATTAGCACTAATACTCCTTTTAAAGTTAGTTTTATTTATTTAATTCTAAAATTCCTTCAAAACTCTTTATATCTTGTCTATTTTCATATTTTTCTTCTATTGTATCTAGTATTTCTTCATTCGTGTCAGACGAATACCCTGAAAATGATTTATCACCAATAATATAGTATGGTACGCTTCTACTTCCTACGGTTTCTCCTAATTCTTCTTGGAAGTAATCCATTATTTTGCCGTTATCTTCGTTATACCATACTTCGAAGCCGTAAAGGTTAAAATACTCATTATATTCGTCTTTTATACTTTCTAGGAAAGTGAATAGTTCTTCACAGTGAGGGCAACCATCTCCCCAAAAGAAATAGATGTTTATTTTGTCTTTTTCAAATGTTATATCACTTAGTTTAGCAGTATGAGTAAAAATTGGTTTTTTACTTTTTTCTTGTTGAGATACATTTTTGGTGGTTGTTGTTTTTTCTGCTTGAGTTAAATGATTTTTACTAGTAGTTTTTTTGATAGTTGTTTGATTAAGTATAATAGTAGTGCTACTAATTATGATGATTACTATTATAAGTGTGACTATAACTTGTTTTTTCATTAGAATTCTACATACCTTCCTGTATCATATAAAACTCCGTCTATTTCTATGTAAATTGAATATTTTCCACTTAATCCTTCATCATTGATATATTTGGTTACTACTATTCCATTTTCATTTTCTTCTTCAGTAAATACATCTACACATAGGGCTGTGTATGGTTTTTTACTTACTTTAATGTTATAGTATTTTGATAGCATATTTTTATATAGAACTACGTTTACATCAGTTCCTCTTTTGAATTGGCCTTCTACTACTAATCTATCTATTTCTTTAGTGATAGAGATGTTATGTGATTTATAGGTTTTGTCTATTTTTTTACTTGGTAAGTCGATTGCTATTTTAGTATCATCTACGTCTGTTTTGCCAAGACTACCTATTCTTGTTGTTTTTTCATTAGTATGGTTTGATTTATCTGCTTCTGTATATAGGCTCATTTTTTCAACACGATAGTTATTGGTTGGTAATTTTATTTCAAATATTACTTCATCATTTAAAAGTTCTACTGTATCAGATACTAATTCACTGTCTTTACTAAATCCTGCTGGTTGGTTTGAATTTTTACCATCAACATATACAATTCCTCCTGAATGAACTATATAATGATCTTTATCTAAGTAATCGACATCTGATATGTATGGAGAATAGAATTCACTTCCTCTTTCTTTACCATATTCCCATACTTGTTCAATTGTCATTTTATCTGTATCTATTTTATACATTACACCTCTAGTATAACTATCTTCGGCACTTACATATTCATCTTTTATTTTTGATTTATTATTTCCATTATCTAGTATGAATACATAACCTTCAGGTGTTATCATTGCTGCGTGTTGACTCCATTGCCATTCAAATTCACCGTCGCCTACTGGTTTAAAGAAATATTTTTGATATTCTTTACTCCAATTTGTTGGGTCTCCTATAATCCAATTTAATTCTCCAGTATCATAATCTATATTTATTACTGCGTCTTGATGTCTACCAGACAAGGTTATAGAATTTGTTTTTTTGTCGTACCAAACAGAATTATTATGGAACCAATCATAGCTAGTCCAGTTTTCGCTTTGGCCATCTTTCATATTAAGAACATCTTTTAAATCAAAGGTCTTAACTATTTCTCCAGTTTCTCTATCTAGTTCTACGATGTAGTCTTCTACTGTTCCTGATTCGTTATTAAAATCATCACTAGAAACTAATAAATTGCCATTTTCAATCTCATAATAATCGTGATGATATCCTCCTGGTAGGCTATATTCTGTATATATTTTTCCTAGTAAGTCCATTTCGTACATACCTGTCATATAATATGGGCTGTTGATTAATCTTTCTGTGCTTACTAGTAAGTGACCATTTTCTAATCTATCTATTTTCCATAGAGCATAGTTTTTAAGATACCAACGTATGTCTCCATTAACGTCATAAGCACATGTATAACCTGAACTTGATGGGGTAAAGAAATATAAGTCGTTAGTAAGTTTATCTTTATCAGCCTCTACTTCTGTTGGTATAGCAATATTATCTGGTAATTTATCTGTTTTTATTGTTACTTCTTTAGTTATTTTTTCATCATTTTCTTCATATTCAATTGTTACTTTATTTTCTTTATCAGCATAAAGTCCATATATTGGTAAATAGTGTTCTTTACTTTTTTCAAATGTATTAGTAAAAGTAGTTAAGTCATCTTCTCCTTCTATTGTGACTTTAGGACTTACTTCACTATCTGTTTTAAATAATATTAAAGCTGTTAATGGTGAATTACCATAAGGGTTTAATATTACTTTAGGGTCATCTATAGTATGGTTATCAATAGTTATTTCTTTTTCAGCTTCTTCTTGTTCTGTAATCATGCTAAGAGTTATGTCTACTTCTTTGTTGTTAATATTTTTACTTGATATAAAGATTAATATTCCCCCTATGATTAGTATTAATATTATTAATATTAAAATTATTATTTTTTTAGTATTTTTCTTATTTGTATTTTTTTTCGTCATATTTTTTCCTCCTCATGATTATATTTTAAAAAAAATAGAAGAAAATATCAATAAAGATGAGGTTGATATACTACTCAACCTGAAGTTGAGAGTTAGTTGATACAATTTTCTTCTGGGGTTAAGGGAATTTTATATGATGTTGTATGGCCATTTTCATCTATTGCATCTATTTCTAAATTAAGACTATTTTCTTTATATATTTTACAAGTTTTTTTATAATTATCTACATTAAATTCTACGTCTTTTAAAAATGTCTCAAGGTCGATAGATTCTTCACCGGTATAGTTATAGCTACTAATTTTAGTTTTAGTATTTTCTTCTGTCTCATATAAAGTACAGTTTATTTCTTTATATTTATTATTATCATCGCCACCACAATAAGTTATATTAGAAATATAGATAGATGATTTTTCATCATTGTAAGCAAGGCTTCCATAAAGGTTAAAATTATTGCATGCTGTTGAGAGAGTTTTGAATTCAAAACTTTGTTCTTTTTTATTGGTAAATATTAGTAGTGAGATAATTAAAATTAATATAATTATTATAAAAATAATTATGAATATTTTTTTTGATTTTTTACTTTTTGATGGTTTAGCTTCTAAAAAATCATCTAGAGAAATATTATTATCACTACATATTTGTTTTAGTATAGTTATATCTGGCATATTCTTTCCATTTTCCCATTTACTTACAGCTTGGTAGGTAACACCATATTTTTCAGCGAATTTTTGTTGACTTAACTTTTGACTGGTTCTAATTTCTTTTATTAGTTTTCCTATTTTTTCTTGATCCATATGTTGCTCCTTTCTCTAAAGTTTAATTTTTTGGTAATATAATTATATCATCATTTTAGTAAAGTTTTATTAAAATTACTTTAAAAGTTTATAAAAATTAGTAAAAAAATGATAGTAAAGAATATCTATCATTTTTATTGCGTTTGATTATAATTATTTGTTATTTGATCGTTTTCTTGAGCAGTATCACTAACTGGTGGAGAATCTGGTGTAGATCCAGTATCTGGTGGTGTTGTTTCTTCTATGTCTTCGTCTGGTATATCTGGTTTTGTGCTACTAGTGTTTGCATTTATTATTACTGATTGATTTAGAGTTTTAACTTCTCCACTATAAGATATTCTATATACGATATTGTATTCTCCTGCTGATAAATTAGTAATATAACTAATTAAGTCTTGGTATCTATTATAGGTATTACCATTTACACTAAATGTTACTTTAGAACTATTTGATACATCTTTTCCATTGTAGGTTGCGGTATAACCATAATAGATAAATGTATCTCCTTCTGTCATAGTAACAGTGCTTCGACCAATGCTTACTTTTAATCCTTCATTATTAGTTGTTGAGGTGCTATTACTACTGCTAGAGCTTGAACTAGAACTTGATGAGGAACTACCTGTAACTTTATGTACATCTGATGCATTTCCATCATATGATGGGTCTAATTTTTCTCCTTCTATTACAGAATTAATTAATTCACTAGCGTAATTTACACTTTCTTCAATCATTTCCATTACATAAAGCCTTTGTGATGAATATGAATATGTATAATTAGATGAATCTGTTCCATCTAGGCTATTTGCTGTTATTGTCCATTTATATTTTTTAGCTATTTGCATTCTTATTAGAGCTTTTAATCTATCACTTGGCATGTTTGTTACAAAACTTCCATCTACAGAATCTAATAGGCTATTATATCTAGTTATTATAGAAGTACTGGTACATTTTCTAAATATTGCTTCTAGTAGTGCTTGTTGGTCCTTTACTCTTTGTCTATCTCCTACTGCAAAGGCTTTTCTTTCTCTTGCAAAAGATAGAGCTTCTTCTCCATTTACTTCATTATATCCTTCGGTATAGCTATAGCCATCGATTGAGGTAAAACTATAATCTGAATATACTTCTACTCCCCCTATAGCATCTACTATATCTATAACACTAGTAAAGTTTACTTTGACATAGTAATTTATTTCTATATCTAATAAATCTTCAATTGTTTGAATGGACATATCAACACCATATAGGCCGGCATGGGTCAGTTTATCATTATAACCACTCTTTCCATGTAATGGGACATAATAATCTCTTGGAATAGATGTTAGTAATATTTGTTTTGTTTTAGGATTAACGGTGGCTACCATGTTTACATCACTTCTAGATACAGAAGATATTTCACCATAAGTATCTATTCCACTTATATAGACATTAAATGGTTTTTTTGTAACATCTAGGTCTTTAGATATGTCACTTGTTTTTACTATTATGCTAAATTTATATATAACTTTAGTTTTTTCACTGAAATTTTCTATAGAATTAGTTGTTGTTTCTACTTCTGGTGAGTCTTGAGTTTCGTTAGTTATTGTTGACTCAGTTGTAGTGGTTGAATCTTCTGGGGTAGTTGCTACTGAATCGTCATTTTCATCTAGTATTTCTAAGTAACTATTTTCTATTAGGATAGCATCAACTTCTCCTTTTAATAAATCGCTTGCTAAGGTATTTATATCTTCATAGCTACTATTTTCAGTATCTACTTTTTTAGCAAGTTTTTTTAAAGATTCGTCACTTTCTTTTCCATCAGTTTCATAAAATCCTAAATTTTTGTTTTCTATATCTCCTATTTTATCATAAGCACCATCTTTTAATACTACTACAGAATAGTTATAAGTTTTATAATTTAGATTAAGGCCATCTAATAGGCCTGCTGTTCTTAAAACGAAAAAACTTAGAACAGACATAATTATTATAACTATAAACGAGAGAAAAGCTCCTAGTTTCTTCTTTCTACTCTTTAGCATTAATAATACTAAAAATAAATCAATTATTATAATAAATACTACTAAAGCACCTAAATATAACATTGGTAGTGTATTAAAATAGATTAGAGATACTATTAATATAATAGATATAAGTATTAATAACAAAGAAAATATTTTATATATCTTCTTTGGCTTTTTCTTAATTTTTTTTGCCATAACTTTCACCACTTTCAATATTAACATTTTTTAGTTATAGTGTCTATAAGGTATATTTCTATCCCATAATTACCCATAATTGTGTCAAGTAACTATCTAATTAGGCAAATAATGATAGTTATTATGCTTAAAATAAAAGAGATTAACAAAATATTTATATAACCATAACTATATTTAATTTTATTGGTATCGTGATAATTTATGGGTTCATTTTCTTCTATTTCTTCATCTAAGTAGTTTTTACTTATTTCTAATTTATAATTATTTTGTTTATATAATTCATGCAAAAAATTAATAATTGGGGTTATTATTCTTTCTTCATAGTTTAGAATATATAAATTATCATTTACGTTATAAAAACATTTATTATTTTTATTGGTTAAATTTTCCTTTGTTATATTTGGAAAAAGAGATGGATATTTTTTTATTATTTCTGGTAGGAAAATATTAATAAAGGTTGTTGATGAGTTACTTATAAATAATATATTTTTTTCTTCTTTTATTATTAATTTACTTTGAGAGTTATCTTTAAAAATTACTAGGGTACTTTTATCTGTTATGTATTTATTAATATCACTTGCAGTAAAATTAGTAAATTCTTTATCTATTTTGCAGGTTGTTACTCTAAGTAAATCATTATCTTTTTCTTTAATATTCATAGTTTGTTTTAGATTAGTTTTATCTATATTTTTATACTTATCTATGGATTTTGTTATGATGTGACCTCTCATAAATATCCTCCTTATTTTATATAAGTATAACATAAATATCTCGAATTTACTATTATTTATTTAATTAATCTACCTAATATGTCAAATGTGTTACTAATTGCTTTATTTAAATATTCATTTAAATTGATGCTTAATTTGGAAGTTGCTCTTGTTAAATTATTGGAATAATCTGTAGTGTTATCTTTTAAATAATCGGTAATATCTACATCACGCCCTTCTTTTACATCTTGTTCAAATTTTTTTATTTCTTCTTCTGTTAGATTTTTTTTAGTTTGGAGATTGTATTCATAATAGCCTGATTTTTCCATAATGTAGGAAAACATGAATGTTAATATTATTATATATATAAATAATTTAATTATTTTTTTAGATTTCATGCTATGCTCCTTTTATATATTTATTTAAGACATTGGCTAGAGCTTCTATAGTGTTATATACTTCTTCTATGGTATTATCTACTCCACCTACTTCTATTAATAATGTATTAGGGCTTAAATCTTGATTATATATACCATTTACATTCATTCCTGTTTTCTTTATTATTCCTCGGGATAGACCGCTATAGTTTTCAGTTATTAGACTATTTATTGCATTAGCAAAATTATAATTTGATTTCCAATTTTGGTGATCTTGGCCTACTACAAATAAAACTTTAGCGTAGTTTTTATTATTTATGGTTGTTGTTGATAATTCTTTTGAGATACTATCGCGATGAAGGTCAATAAAATATTTTAGACTATAATAAGTTTGTTTTTTTTCAGTTATTAGACTTCTACTAGCTTGATATGAATAAGAATAATCCCAACCATTTTTTTCTAAGATATCACTCATATTGGCTTCTTCTACAATGGTAGGAAGATCTATTTCATTTAATTTTTCTCTTAATAAATAACTGGCCATTTGGACATTAGGCGTAATTCCATATATTTCTAGATTATCATTACTATAGTTTTCTAGTTGATGAGTATTATATATGTATATTATGGGACTTTCTGTTTCTTTAGGATTAGGGTCTTTTATGTAGTCACTTACTTCTTTTAAATCATCCATATTACTATAATCATCATTATATTCTACTTTTATTGTTTCTTCTGTTTTATTTTTTGTGCCATATTTTAATATGCTTGTATTAAAAATACTTGTGGGATTATTAAAATCTATGTTTAGAAGAAATTTCATAGTATTATTTACTATATTACTTGTTTTGTATTTGGATAATATATTGGCATTACCACTTGTTACTAATAGATTTATAAATTCTTCGTTGGATATTGTTTTGTTATCTTTTATCATATGATAGAAAGTATAAGAAAATGATAAATATATAATAATTAGACATATTAAATATTTTAGTTTTTTCTTCTTTTTAGGCTTGTTCTTTTTTAAATTCATTTTTCCTTTTTTATTCATAAATATCACCTTTTAATATAAGTATATAATTTATTATTTAAAAGAATGTCGATTAAAAAAAGAACTTAAATAAAAGTTCAATTAATTTAAATACATTACATCTATGTCAACATAGGCATCTATTCCGTCTATTTTGCCGTCACTGCATAGTTGCCATAATTTATAGTTATCTCTGTATTCAAGGTCACCATATTTTGCTACCCAAACGTTATTATAGTCTTGTGCAAACCAAATTGTGTCTAAATAATATTCACTTGTATATAATAATGATTCATAGCCATTTTTTTCAATTTCTTCGATGAAGGCAGCAGCTATGTTATTTAGGCTATTAAAGCTTAGATTGAAACTATTATATTCTGTCCAATTTTCCCAGTCAAAGGCAATTGGGAGTTCTACTTTATATTTTTTTATTTTTTTTACAATATATTGAGCTTGCTTTTTTGCTTCATTAGGTGTTTTAGCATATGAATAAAAATATAGTCCTACTTTAATGTTTCTTTTGTTGGCTTCTTCGATATTTTCTTTAAATTTAGGATCTAGAGTTATTTCTCCGTCTATTTCTCGCTGGCCTGCTATTTTTATAAAAATAAATTCGACGTTTTGTTGCTCTAATTTATCAAAATCTATATCTTTTTGCCATTTTGAAACATCAATTCCTATTAGAGTATTTTCTGTTTTATATTTTTTATATACTTCATCATAGGCTGTATATTGTTCTTCTTCAGGAGTTACTGTGCTATTTTCTTCTGTATTTCTTTCATCTATAACGTTTAGATTAAAGTCAACTGTTTTGGTATTATTATATTTGTCTGTTGCAGTTATGGTTAAAGGATAAATACCTACTTCATCTAGGTTATAACTACCTGTTATGTTGCATTTTACATTATCATCATAGTCATCGGCACATAATATTTCATCTTCTAGCCTTTTATCATAACCCTTAGTTACTGTATATTCACTATTTACTAAAATAGTTGGTGGTGTTACATCATGCACCTCTATATTAAATTTTTTTGTTTTGTAAAATCCATGTTTATCTTGATAGATTGCTCTTACAGTTTGAACACCTACTTTTCTTGTATCAATTTTATAATTATTTTTTAATGTTCCATCTAATTTATAAATAAAATCTTTAAGATATACTTCTTCTCTAAAATTACAACTTAAATCTGTTTTTAATAATATATCCTTGGTATTTAGGAAGAAGTAAAAAAGAGAGGTCATTACTAAAAGAGTTAATGATAATAGAAATATTATTATAACTTTTTTATTTAAAATCTTATCGATAAATATCCCTCCTCTTAGTATATTATACCATCTTTTTTTAGGTATATAAATTATTATATTTAATTATTTTGAAAATTTACACTTTATCTGATTAATAATTAGTTAAATAAAAAAAGATTACAAAATATGCAATCTTATTAAATTTCTTCTATTTTTAAGAAGTTTGTTGTTTTTTCGCCAGTATTTGGGAAACCTCCAGTAATTATAATTTTGTCGCCTTTTTCTAGTTTCATAAATTCTTTAGCTTTAGCAATTCCATCTGTTACTACTTCGTCAGTTGAGTTATATTCTGGTACTACTACTGGATATACACCCCAATTTAATGCTAAGCTACGTGCTACTTTTTCATTTGGTACAGTTGCTAAAATGTAAGCATCTGGTTTTAAATTACTAACTTTTCTAGCAGTAAAGCCACTCATTGATGCTGTTACTATTACTTTTACATTTAAATCTTTAGCTGCTGATACTACACTGTTTGCAATTAAATCATGCATTTTGTGTTCTGATGTTACGTTGTAAGTTTTTCCATATTCTTTATAGTATTGTTCTGCTACTTCTGAGATTTCTCCAAGATATTGTGATGCTAAGTCTGGATGTTGTCCTATAGTTGTTTCATCACTTAGCCATACAGCATCTGCTCCATCGAATACAGCTGTTGCTACATCTGTTAATTCTGCTTTTGTTGGACGAGAATTTTTACACATGCTTTTTAACATTTCTGTTGCTACGATACAAACTTTTCCTTTTTCACGACATTTTTTCAATATTTCTTTTTGTAATACTGGAACTTCGATGAATGGTACTTCTACACTTAAATCTCCTCTTGCTATGATTATCCCATCTGTTTCATCTATTATTTCATCTATGTTTTCTATAGCTTTAGCAGTTTCTATTTTAGATAAAATTTGCATTTCTGGTTTTCCATATTTCTTTAATAATTCTCTTGCTGCTCTAACATCATCTGCAGTTGACACAAATGAGATTCCTAAAAAGTCGCCATCGTGTTCACATGCATATTTAATATCTTCTTCGTCCTCTTCTGAAATGAAAGGAATATTTAAATCTACGCCTGGAATATTTGTTCCTCTACGGCTTGTTAAAGTTGCACTATCTAAGATTTTACATGTTACACCATCATCTTCTACAGAAATAACTTCAAGTCTTACGAAACCATCGTTTAATAAAATTGTTGTTCCTACTTCTAGATTATCTATTACTTGTGGATAATTAAAACTAATTCTATCTTTATTACCAATAACTGATTCTCTAACTATTCTTATAGTATTTCCTTCTACAAAGTCAATTTCACCATTTTCAAAATTACAAGTTCTTAAATCAGGTCCCTTAGTATCATATAAAATTGCTAAGTTTGCTCCTAATTCTTTTCTAGCTCTCATAACTAGATCTTCGTCCAACTGTCTTTCTTCTATAGTTGCGTGTGAAAAATTAACACGTACTACACCCATTCCATTTTCAACTAATTTTTTAAAAACGGGCCAAGATTGTGTGGCTGGTCCAATACCGCAAATCATTTTAGTTTTTCTCATACTTTACTCCTTCTTTCCTTTATTTCTATATTTTTTTGGCCATTTAATTATACTATATAGAAAAGATATTTGTCAATATAAATAAAGGTTTTTTATATGGTATTTATGCTTATTTTATATATATTTTTACAGTATTAGAATGGCAATTTGAAGTTACCATTATACATCATTTTCATCATTTTTTTCATTTCTTCAAATTGTTTTAATAGTTGGTTTACTTCTGTTACGGTTGTACCTGAGCCTTTGGCTATTCTTTGCTTTCTTGATGCTTTTAGAATTTCAGGGTGTTTTCTTTCATATGGTGTCATTGATAGGACTATTGCTTCTATGTGAGACATTTTTTTAGGGTCTACTTTTACATTATTTAAGCCCATTTTTTTAGCTCCTGGTAATAGTTTTATAATATTTTCTAGAGGTCCTAATTTTTTTATTTGTTTTATTTGTTTTAAGAAATCTTCTAAGTCAAAACTACCTTTGGTCATCTTTTTTACTAAGTCTTCTGCATCTTTTTCGTCTATTTCGCTTGATACTTTTTCTACTAGTGATAATACATCACCCATTCCTATTATACGAGATGCCATACGATCAGGATGAAATTCTGATAAGCCATCCATTTTTTCACTTACTCCAATAAATTTTATTGGTATGTTAGTTAAGTGTCTTACAGATAGTGCTACTCCACCTCTTGTGTCTCCATCTAATTTTGTTAATATGACACCAGTTAATTTTAATTTATCATTAAAACCATTTATTACATTTATAGCATCTTGTCCCATCATTGCATCTATTACTAATAGTGTTTCATGTGGGTTTATTGCATTTTCGATGTTTTGTAACTCTTCCATTAGTTTATCGTCTATTTGAAGACGACCTGCTGTATCTATTAAAATGTAATCAAAATCATTTTCTTTGGCATAATTAATAGCATTTTTAGTTATTTCAACAGGGTCTTTTTTTCCTTCGGAATATACTTTGATATTTAACTCTTTTCCAATGGTTTTTAATTGATCAATTGCTGCTGGTCTATAGATGTCACAAGCTACTAAAAGTGGTTTTTTCTTATGGTTTTTTCTTAAGAAATTAGCTAATTTTCCAATAGTTGTTGTTTTTCCTGATCCTTGTAATCCAACTAGCATAGTAATAGTTGGATTTTTAGTTGTTTCTAATGGTACAGAATCTCCTCCTAGTAACTCAGTTAGTTCATCTTTTACTATTTTTACAAATTCTTCTCCTGGAGATAGTTTTGAATTAACGTTAGCACCTAGTGCTTTTTCCTTTACTTTATTAGTAAATTCTTTTACTACTTTATAGTTTACGTCAGCTTCTAATAAAGATAGTCTTATTTCTCTCATCATATCGCTGATATTTTCTTCTGTTATTCTTCCATAACCTTTTATTTTATGCATTACATTTTGTAATCTGTCGCTTAAATTTTCAAACATTGTTAATCACCTACTAATGATTATACACTAAAAATTATTATTTTTATATAAATTTAATAAAAAATACTTGATTTTTTTTACTTCTTCTATTATAATTGTAAATGTGTTGAGGATATTAGGTATTAATATTCTTTAAATTGAATATATATTATTATGCGGATGTAGTTTAATGGTAGAACCTCAGCCTTCCAAGCTGACTACGAGGGTTCGATTCCCTTCATCCGCTCCATTTGAATACAACTTACGGACTGTAAAAAGTTCGTAAGTTTTAATTTTATATAAAACTTTAATGTTCTCTTTCTAGGAAGGAGGACATTTTTTATGCTTGAATTTAAAATTTTAGAAGAATTTAAACCTAATCCCCAAATAATAGAACTTATTAAACACTACACTTACAAAACTAAAAAAGGAAAAATTAAAGTTCTTCTACATACTAATTTACAAATTATTGAACCAACTGAATATCTAATTACCCATCCTATTACTCTTACTATACTTGAATACAAAGTAAATGAAATTAGTAATAAACCATTTTACATTAAAGAACATAAAGCAAAATATAACTTAAAAGAAATAGAAAATATTATAAAAAAATACAAATATTAAATTTTTTTAGAAAATACACTTCGTAAAAGTGCCTTTTAGTTAGGAAACATATGAGAGGATTAATTTTTTTTGAAATTCTGTCTGCTTTTTTGAGTTTTAGTTAGGAAACATATG